>NZ_JABEMA010000207.1 GCF_013004605.1 Pseudokineococcus marinus | reverse complement strand
GTCCGGCTCGCCCGGCCCCGCCAGCCGCTGCGCCACCAGGCGCAGCAGCGCCACCTCGGAGGGGTCGACCTCGGCCACGGCCGGTGTCCTACTCCCGCCGGGCGCCGGGCGTCCAGGGGCTGGCGTCGACGGCGGGCTCGTCCCCCGGGCGCCCGCGGCGGGCCGCGAAGAAGGCTCGCAGCAGGTCGCCGCACTCCTCCTCGCGCACGCCGCCGACGACCTCGACCCGGTGGGGCAGCCGGCGGTCGCGCACGACGTCCAGCACCGAGCCCGTGGCGCCCGCCTTCGGGTCCCACGCCCCCAGCACGAGCCGCTCGACACGGGCCAGCAGCAGGGCCCCCGCGCACATGGCGCACGGCTCGAGGGTGACGACGAGCGTGCTCCCCGCGAGGTGCCACGTGCCGGCGCGGCGGGCCGCGGCGCGCAGCGCGAGGACCTCGGCGTGCGCCGTCGGGTCGCCGTCGGCCTCACGGCGGTTGGTGCCCTCGCCGAGCACCGCACCGTCGGGGCCGAGCACGACGGCGCCCACCGGGACGTCGCCGTCGGGGGTCGCCCGGGCCGCCTCCAGCGCCAGGCCCACCAGGGCTGCCAGGTGGCCGGGCGAGCCCGGCGGCGCCGTCAGCGCAGCGCCTCGAGCAGCTCGTCGAAGCCGCAGTCCGCGCCGATCTGCGCGAGCGCGCTGTCCGGGTCCTCCGGCGCGGCCTCGGTGACCTCGAGCAGCCGGGCGCGGTCGACGCCCAGGTCGGAGAGGACGTCGGGGTCGCCCGCCCACAGCGCGAGGCCCGGGGTCTGCTCGTCGGGCTGGTCCTCCTCCTCGTCGACGTCGGCGACGACGGGCGCCGCGGCCGCCGCCTCGGCCTCGGGGCTGCCGGCCGTGCGGGCCGCGGGCTCGGTGACCTCCTCGGGCGCCTCCTCCGGCTCGTCGCCGAGCTCGGCCTCCATGTCGGCCGCCGGGGCGACGAGGTCGCCGTAGTGGCTGCGCTGGGACGCCGCGAGGTCGGAGACGAAGAGGCGCACGTCCTCGTCGACGTCCTCCGTGGCGGCCATGGCGTCGCCGTCGACGCGCACGACGGCGAACCACTCGTCCTCGTGCTCGAGCACCGCCAGGGCCGTCCCGCCGTCGGGGGCGACGCCCCGCAGGACCTCGGCGAGGTCCTCCAGGTCGGTGATCTCCTCGATGGAGACGTCGTGGGAGCGCCAGGCCCCCTCCTCGCAGGTGATGACGGCGGTGAAGTAGGACATGGGGACAGATGGTGGCGCACGGCTAGGGTCGACGCCATGCGCCTGCACATCGCGGACCACCCGCTCGTCGCCCACAAGCTGACGGTGCTGCGCGACCGCGAGACCGACTCCCCCACCTTCCGGCGCCTGGCGGACGAGCTCGTCACGCTGCTGGCCTACGAGGCCACGCGGGACGTGCGGACGACGGACGTCGCCATCACCACGCCGGTCGGCCCGACGACGGGCACGCGGCTCAGCTCGCCCAAGCCGCTCGTCGTGCCGATCCTGCGCGCCGGGCTCGGGATGCTCGACGGCATGACGCGCCTCCTGCCGACGGCGGAGGTCGGCTTCCTCGGCATGATCCGCGACGAGGAGACCCTCCAGGCGACGACGTACGCCACGCGCCTGCCGGACGACCTCTCGGGCCGCCAGTGCTACGTGCTCGACCCCATGCTCGCGACGGGCGGCACCCTGGCCGCCGCGGTGGAGTACCTCTTCGCGCGCGGCGCCGACGACGTCACGGCCCTGTGCCTGCTCGCCGCCCCCGAGGGGGTCGAGGCCCTGCGCGCCGCGGTCGGCGAGGACGCCCGGGTCCAGGTCGTCACGGCCGCCGTCGACGAGCGCCTCGACGAGAACGGCTACATCGTGCCCGGCCTCGGCGACGCCGGGGACCGCCTCTACGGCGTGGTCTGAGGACCCCGCCCGCCCCGTACGGCGGGCCACCCCGGACCGCGGGCGGCGGAACGGGCTAGAGGCCCCGCTCGCGCTCGACCTCGGCGGCCTCCTCGGGCGTCGGCGCGGCCCCGCCGAGGTGCGCCGGCAGCCACCAGGCGTGCGGCCCGGGGTGCGCCGTGTCCGGGTGGGTCGCCTGCAGCGCGTCGAGCTGGGCCTGCAGGCGCCGCCGCAGCTCGACCGCGCACTCCTCCACGGTCCGCGGGGTCACCTCGAGGGGCTCGCCGACGCTCACCTGGACGGTCTGGCCGCGGGTGAGGTCGCGCGGGTTGCCCTTGCCGAGGAGCCGCTGCGTGCCCCACACCGCGGTGGGCAGGACGGGCACGCGCGCCGACGCCGCCATCCGCAGCGCGCCGGACTTGATGGGCTTGACGGTGAAGGACCGCGAGATCGTCGCCTCGGGGAAGAGGCCCACGATCTCCCCGGCGTGCAGGGCCCGCAGCGCGGCCCGCAGGGACGCCGAGCCCGCCGAGCGGTCGACGGGGATGTGGTGCATGCCGCGCATGAGGGGCCCCGCGACGGGGTGGCGGAAGATGCTCTCCTTCGCCATGAAGCGCGTGAGGCGCCGGTGGGCCTCCCACGGCGCCAGCCCCGCGAAGACGAAGTCCGCGTACCCGACGTGGTTGATCGCGAGGACGACGCCGCCCGTGGCGGGGACGTGCTCGAGGCCCTCGAGCCGGGTCCGGACGCCGAGCACCCGGAACGCCGTCTTCGCCAGGCCGATGACCGGGGGGTAGACGCGCTCGGGGCGCGCCCGGGCCGGGCGGTCGCCCCTGTCGCCGCCGCGGCTGCTCATCCGCAGGACAGTAGCCGTCGCGGCGGGCCGCCCCCACCCGGGGGCCGGAGGGGGCCCCCGGCCTCAGGCCGCGGGGTCGGCCTCGTCCCGCCGCGCGCCGTGCGGGGCCTCCGCGAGGGCGCCGAGGACGGCGCGGCAGATCTCCCCCAGCTGGTCGCGCTGCGCGGGCGAGAGGGGGTCGAAGAGCGCCCGCCGCACGTGCTCCACGTGGCCGGGGGCCGTGCGGTGCAGGACGTCCCACCCCTCGTCGGTGAGCGCGGCGACGGCGCCGCGGCCGTCGTCGGCGGCGCGCGAGCGCGCCACCCAGCCCTTCTCCTCGAGCCGCGTGACGGCGTGGGAGATGCGGCTGGGCGAGGACGTCGTGATGGCCGCCAGCTCGCTCATCCGCAGCCGCCGGGAGGGCGCCTCGGACAGCATGGCGAGGACCGTGTAGTAGGCCTGCGGCATGCCCGCCTCGGCGCGCATCTGCCGGTCCAGGCTCACCTGCAGGAGCTGGGTCATGGCGAGCAGGTCGCGCCACGTGCGCTGCTCGTCGTCGTCCAGCCATCGCGGCCCGGGCGCCGTCGGGCCCTGCTGCTGCTCGCGCCCCGCGGCCGCCTCGTCCACCACGGGCCCCATCATGGCCTGCCGCGGACGCCGCTCACCCCGCCTGCACCGGGACGGCGGCGACGGCCGCCGAGTCCTCGACCGGAGCCGCACCGGCCGTCGAGGTCGTCGTGCGCCCCGTCCCCGGGACCGGCGTCGGCTGCGGCACCGCCCCGTGGGCGATGGGCGCGGTGATCCATGCCTCGGGGATGCCGAAGCCGTCGACGAGCAAGCGCGCGTCGGCGCGCAGCTCGCGGCACAGCTCGTTCACCGCTGCGAGGACGGCCTTGCTGCGGCCCGGCGTCAGCCAGCCGTGCTCGAGGTACCAGGCCCGGTCGCGCTCGACCAGGGACAGCACGTGGAGGTCGCCGACGCGGGCCAGCAGCTCGGCCGTCGCGTCGTCCTCGCACTCCTCCTCGGCGGCCACGAGCGCCTCGACGACGACGCGGTCGACGTGGGCGCGGGCCGCGGCGAGCAGGTGGTCCTGGGCGTCGTCGAAGACGGCGGCGGCGTCGGCCCCGGGCGCCTTGGCGCGGCGCAGCCGGCGGGCCACCCCGACGAGCAGGTGGGCCTCGCGCTCGACGAGGAGGCGCATCTGCCAGCCGCGGTCGCGCAGGTCGGCGTCCTCGTCGCGCCCGGGGGCGGCCTCGAGGAGGCGCTGCACCGTGACGCGCGCCGTCGTGCGCTCCATGACGCGGCTGCGGACCTGGTCGGCGACGGCGCGCACCGTCCCCCACGTGCCGAGCTCGCCGAAGTCCTCGGCGTAGCCGGTGAGCAGGCCCTTGCCGACGAGCTGGAGCAGGACGGTGTTGTCGCCCTCGAAGGTCGTGAAGACGTCCGTGTCCGCCTTGAGCTGGGGCAGCCGGTTGGCGGCGAGGTACCCCGCGCCGCCGCAGGCCTCGCGGCACGTCTGGATGGTCGACGTCGCGTGCCAGGTGGCCACGGCCTTGAGCCCCGCCGCGCGGTTCTCCAGCTCGCGCTGGTCGTCGTCGGTGACCGAGCCCTCGGGCGCGGACTGCAGGTCGTGCAGGCGCGCCGTCAGCTCGTTCTGCGCGAGCTGGAGGACGTAGCTGGTCGCGAGCGCCGGCATGAGGCGGCGCTGGTGGGCGCGGTAGTCGAGGAGGACGACCTCCTCCTGCGCCCCGTCGGCCCCCGGCCGGGTGAACTGCCGCCGGGTGAGGCCGTAGCGGACGGCGACGGCGAGCGCCTGCTGGGTGGCCGCCCCGGCGCCGGCGGCGATGCACACGCGCCCGCGGACGAGGGCGCCCAGCGTGGTGAAGAAGCGCCGACCGGGGCTCTCGATGCTGCTGGCGTAGGAGCCGTCGGGCGCCACCTGGGCGAAGCGGTCCAGGAGGTCCTCGCGCGGCACGCGGACGCCCGTGAAGCGGATCCGCCCGTTGTCGACGCCGTTGAGGCCCGCCTTCACGCCGTCGTCCTCGACCTCGACGCCCGGCAGCAGCGCGCCGTCGGCGTCGCGCAGCGGCACGACGAAGCAGTGGACGCCGCGCCCGCGGGGCTCCTCCCCCGGGCCGCCGGTGACCAGCTGGGCGAAGACCGAGGCGACGCGCGCGTGCCGCGCGGCCCCGCCGATGTAGTCCTTGCGGGCGCCGTCGTGCGGCGTGGTGAGCACGAACTCCTGCGTCGCGGCGTCGTAGACGGCCGTCGTCTCGAGGTTGGCGACGTCGGACCCGTGCCCGGTCTCCGTCATCGCGAAGCACCCGACGGTCTCCATGGCGATGGTCGCGGGCAGCCACCGGCGGTGGTGCTCGGCGGACCCGAGGCTCTGCACCGCGCCGCCGAAGAGGCCGAAGTGCACGCCCGACTTGATCATCACGGACAGGTCGCCGTAGCCGAGCATCTCGAACTGGACGACGCTCGCCCCGACGTCGCCGCCGCCCCCGACCTCGCGGGGGAAGCCGTGCGCGGGCGAGCCGGTGGCGGCCAGCTCGCGCACGAGCCCCATGACCTCGTCGCGGTAGACGTCCAGCGGCGCCGAGGGGTCGGTGGTGAAGATCCCGGCCGGCAGCGTCGCCCGGGCCTCCTCGCGCACCCAGCCCCAGCGGCCCGACAGCAGCGCGGTGAGGTCGGCGGGGGTGACGACGGCGCGGTCGCCGGACCGGGCGCCGGACTGCTCGCCGTTCTGGGCGTCGCCGCGCTCGCCGCCCCGGCCCGTGGCGCGCC
>NZ_JABEMA010000206.1 GCF_013004605.1 Pseudokineococcus marinus | reverse complement strand
CACCCGGACGTGCCGCTCCCCCTCGCCGTTCGCGAGGAACAGGTGTCCCGGGCCGTCCTGCGTGCCGATGTTCATGTACTTGCGCTGCTCGATGAAGCCCTCGGTCCCGAGGACCAGGCTGCGCCCGCCGCGAGCAGCCCGTCGACGCTGCGCGCGGCCACCGCGCCGCCGCCCACGACGACGACGCGGCGGCCCTCGACGCGCAGGGACAGCGGGAGGAGGTCGCTCACGCGCTGGAGCGTGCCAGCCGGAGCCCGCGCCGCGGGCGGCTCAGGTGTGGATCCCGCACTCGGTCTTGCCGAGCCCGGCCCAGCGGCCCGACCGCGGGTCGGCTCCGGGCTCGACCCGCTGGGTGCACGGGGCGCAGCCGATCGAGGGGAACCCGTCGAGCAGCAGCGGGTTGAGCAGGACGCCGTGCTCCTCGGCGTAGCCGACGAGCTCGTCCCACGACCACGCCGCGATGGGGTTGACCTTGACGAGCCCGTGCTTCTCGTCGAACTGGACGACCGGCGCCCCGGTGCGCGTGGAGGTCTCCTCGCGCCGCACGCCCGTGACCCAGGCGTCGTAGCCCGCGAGCGCCGCCCGCAGCGGCTCGACCTTGCGCATCGCGCAGCACAGCCCCGGGTCGCGGTCGTGCAGGCGCGCGCCGTACCGGGCGTCCTGCTCGGGCACCGTGAGGGCGGCCCGGACGTCGACGACGCGCACGTCCATCGTCTGCGCCACCGCGTCGCGCGTGCCGAGGGTCTCGGCGAAGTGGTAGCCCGTCTCGAGGAAGAGCACGTCCACACCGGGACGGGCGCGCGACGCCAGGTGCGGGAGGACGGCGTTGGCCATCGAGGAGGCCACCGCGACGCCGTCGCCGAGCTCCTCGGCGACCCAGCCGAGCACGGCGAGGGCGCCGTCGACGCCGCGGGCGTCGCCGAAGCGGCGCTGCCCCTCCTCGGCCAGGGCGCGCAGCTCGGCCTCCGTGCGGGTGCGCCGCCGCGCCGGCCCGGCCGCGGGCGCCTGCTCGTGGGCGACCTGCTCGGTGGCGGGGGCGACGTCCGGGTCCGTGCTGGGCCCGGACCCGACGCCGGAGGCGTCGCCGGGAGCGGCGCCGTGGCGGCGCGGCCGCGCCACGCCCCTGTCGGTGCCCCGCTCGACGCCCTGCGCGGTCATCGCAGCTCCTCCTCGTCGACCCGGTGGGCCCACGTCGCGAAGGTCTCGTCGCCGTCGCGGCCCGCGTCGTAGCGCCGGACGACCCGCTCGACGTACTCGACGAGGTCGTCCGCGGTGACCTTGAGGCCGCGCACGGTGCGTCCCAGCCCGGCCTCCTCCCGGTCCGCGGAGGCGAGCCCGCCCCCGAGGTGCACCTGGAAGCCTGGCACCTGCTCGCCGTCGTCGCCCGCGACGAGCTGGCCCTTGAGGCCGATGTCGGCGGTCTGGATGCGCGCGCAGGAGTTGGGGCAGCCGTTGACGTGCAGGCGCACCGGTGCCGGCAGGCCCGCCTGCACGTCGGCGAGGCGCTCGTCGAGCTCGGCGGCGGCGCGCGTCGCCGTGGCCTTCGTCTCGACGATGGCGAGCTTGCAGTACTCGATGCCCGTGCACGCCATCGTCGTGCGGCGGAAGAGGTTCGGCCGCGCCTCGAGGCCCAGGGCGGCGAGCCCGTCCACGACCTCCTCGACCTCGTCGGCCGGCACGTCGAGGACGACGAGCTTCTGGTGCGGTGTCAGCCGCACGCGGTGGCTGCCGTGGGCCTCGGCGAGGTCGGCGACGCCGGCGAGCACCTCGCCGCTGACCCGCCCCACCGACGGGGCGACGCCGACGTAGCGGCGCCCGTCCTTCTGCGGGTGGACGCCGACGTGGTCGCCGCTGCCGACGGGCGGCGGCGGCGGGGGGCCGTCGGGCAGCGCACGGTGGAGGTACTCGTCCTGCAGGACCTGCCGGAAGCGCTCGGCGCCCCAGTCCGCGAGGAGGAACTTCAGGCGCGCCTTGTTGCGCAGGCGGCGGTAGCCGTAGTCGCGGAAGACCTGGACCACCGCGTGCCAGACCTCGGGCACCTCGTCGGGGCGCACGAAGGCCCCGAGGCGCGAGGCCAGCCGCGCCGTCGTCGAGAGGCCGCCGCCGACGAAGAGGTCGTACCCGAGGCCGAGCTCGGGGTGCTCGACCGCGACGAACGAGACGTCGTTGATCTCGTGCACGACGTCCTGGCTCGGGTGGCCGGTGATCGCCGACTTGAACTTGCGGGGCAGGTTGGCCAGCTCGGGGTCGCCGATCCAGCGGCGCTGGATCTCCTCGATCTGCGGCGTGGGGTCGAGCAGCTCGTCGGCCGCCACGCCCGCCACCGGCGAGCCGAGGATGACGCGCGGGCAGTCGCCGCAGGCCTCCGTGGTCCAGAGCCCGACGGCCTCGAGGCGGCGCCAGATCTCCGGGACGTCCTCGATGCGCACCCAGTGCAGCTGGACGTTCTGCCGGTCGCTGATGTCGGCGGTGCCGCGGGCGAACTCGGTGGAGACGCCGGCGACGACGCGCAGCTGCTCGGTGGTGAGCGCCCCGCCGTCCACGCGCACGCGCATCATGAAGTACTCGTCCTCGAGCTCGTGCGGCTCGAGCTGCGCCGTCCGCCCGCCGTCGATGCCGGGCTTGCGCTGGGTGTACAGCCCCCACCAGCGCAGCCGGCCGCGCAGGTCGTCGGGGTCGATGCTCGCGAAGCCCTCCTTCGCGTACACCTCCTCGACCCGCCGTCGGACGTTGAGCGCGGGGTCGTCCTGCTTGAACTGCTCGTTGTGGTTGAGCGGCGCCGTGCCGTCGACCGCCCACTGGCCCTGGGGTCGGGCGGCGCGGGCGGGACGGGCCGGGCGCGCCGGCGCGCCGGCGGCGGCGGGGGGAACGGCGTTCATGGGCGGGCGTCCCTCGGGTCGACGGGCAGCGGAGCCTGCCGGGCGGCGGGCTCGAGCGAGCGGCTCCAGCAACCCCGCCAGCGTAAGCACCATTCCGACCGACTCACTTCAGGTCCAGCATCCGGGACCGCGCCGGCTCGCGCGCCGACCGGCGCCGCCCGACCATCGGGGCATGCCGCGCCTGCGCACGTCCTCCCCCAACGACCCGGGGTGGACCCGCGTGAAGCACGGGAAGGGCTTCCGGTACCTCGACGCGCTCGGCGAGCCGCTCGCCCCCGACGCGCGGGCGCGCTGCGCGGAGCTCGTCATCCCGCCCGCGTGGACGGACGTGTGGATCTGCCCGTGGCCCAACGGCCACATCCAGGTCGTCGGCACCGACGCCGCCGGGCGCCGCCAGTACCGCTACCACGACGAGTGGCGCCGCCAGCGCGACCGCGCCAAGCACGACCGGGTCCTCGAGGTCGCCGAGCGGCTGCCCGCGGCGCGCGAGCGCGTCGCCCGCGACCTGCGGCAGCCGGGCATGCCGCGAGAGCGCGCGCTCGCCACCGCCTTCCGGCTGCTCGACCTCGGCTTCTTCCGCATCGGCGGCGAGAGCTACGCCGAGGCGAACGGCAGCTTCGGCCTCGCCACCATCGAGAAGCAGCACGTGGGCGTCGAGGGCGACCAGATCGTCTTCGACTACGTCGCCAAGTCCGGCAAGGACCGGCACATCGCCGTCGCCGACGCCGACGTCATCGACGCCGTCCAGACGCTGCGCCGGCGCCGGGGGCCGCGCACGGACGACCTCCTGGCGTGGAAGGACCGCGCCGGCTGGCACGACATCACGAGCACCGAGATCAACGCCTACGTCAAGGAGGTCGTCGGCGGCGACGTCTCGGCCAAGGACTTCCGCACCTGGCACGCCACCGTTCTCGCCGCCGTGGCCCTCGCCGTCTCGACCAACGCGGCGACGTCGGCGACGGCGCGCAAGCGGGCCGTCAGCCGGGCCATGCAGGAGGTCTCCATGTACCTCGGCAACACCCCGACGGTCGCCCGCAGCAGCTACGTCGACCCGCGCGTCGTCGACCTCTTCGAGGACGGCGTGACCATCGAGAACGCGCTCGGGCTCCTCGGCGGTGACGTCGAGCCCGGCGAGCCCGCCACGCACGGCGACGTCGAGGCGGCCGTCCTCGCCCTCCTGCACGACGAGCCGGTGTCCGACCGCCGCGCCGCCCGCCAGGGGCGCCGGTCGCGCGAGCGCGCCGCCGCCTGAGGGGGTCGGGACGGCGCGGCCCTCACGGCTCGCCGCGGGCGAGGAGCCCGCGCGCGGCCGCCAGCGCCAGCGCGCCGAGGCTCAGGCCGTCGGCGACCTCGCCAGCGGCGACCGCCCCGACGAGACCGGCTCGGTCGAGCCACCTCAGCTCGGCGACCTCCTCGTCCTCGGGGCTGCCCGGCCCCACCACGTCGGCGAGCACCACGGCGACGCGCGCGCCGAGCAGCCCCGGGTCGGGGAGCACCTCCCCGACGACCTCGAGGCGCGCCGCGTCGAGCCCCGTCTCCTCGCGCAGCTCGGCCGCCGCGGTCACCAGGGCCTCGGCTCCGTGCGACCCGCCCCGGGGCAGCCCCCAGAGCCACGTGCCCAGGGGGTAGCTGTACGTCCGCACGAGCGCGACCCGGGCGTCCCAGCGGGCGACGAGCACGACCCCCCGGCCGACGGCGACGTGCTCGACGCGCACGTGCCGACCCGGGCGGCGCGAGCGACCCAGCTCGACGTCGTCGTCGTGCACGCGGACGCGGTCCCCGGCCCAGACGGTGCGCTCGCGGACCCGCCGGATGCCGGGCTGCTCCCCACCGACGTCCGTCACCGCCCCTCCCCCAGCACGAGGACCTCGCCCAGCGCCCGCGCCAGCCGTCGGCGCCGCGCCGCCCGGCCCGGGAGCGCGGCCGCGCGAGGGGCGAGGGCGTCCCCCGCGCTCAGGAGGGCGGCCGCCCCGGTGGCCGCCAGCACGGGCAGCTCCCAGGACACCAGCGTGGAGAGCGCCTCGAACGCCGCGGCACCCGCCAGGGGAGCGGCGCGGCGGACCGTGGAGGCGTCGAGGCGGAAGCCCCCGCGGCCGTCGGGCGAGGGGCGGACCGGTCCGCCGAGCACCCGGGAGAGCTGGTCGACGTGCTCCTCCAGCGCCCGCCGGGCCGCGTCGCCGTCGCCGGCGGCGAGAGCGGCGTCCAGCCCCCGGGCCGTCCGCCAGAACGGGGAGCCCGTCTCGGCCCGAGCAGCCACGACCTGCCCGAGCGCGGCCTCGAGGTCGCCCCGGAGGGCGGCGAGCAGGCCGGACCGGGCGGTGTCGCCGCCGTCGAGGACGACGTCGAAGTGGGGGCCGCCGCGCCCCGCGCGCCCGTCGTCCTCGCCCGTCCCCGGGGCGCCGCCGCGCGCGCCGAGAGCCAGACGCTGCGCCGCGCGCCGAGCGGCCGCCAGCTCGTCGTCCGCCGCGAGGGCCGTGCTCCAGGTGACGGGGACGGGGCCGACGGAGTCGGCGACCACGGCGGTGTAGAGCGTGTCGACGAGCTCGACGACCAGCGCCAGCTCGCGCTCGCCCCCCACGACCTCCACCACGGGCCGACCCCGCTCGTCCCCCGGCCACGGCGCCCCGCTCCGCAGGCGGCTGCGCTGGCGGAGCGTCGAGCCGACGTCGGGGCCCAGCGCCCGGAGGGCGGCCGCGAGCCGGGCGCCGGCCTC
>NZ_JABEMA010000205.1 GCF_013004605.1 Pseudokineococcus marinus | reverse complement strand
GTCGGCGCGCGCGCCCTCGACGGCGGAGGCCAGCGCGTCCACCTCGCCCTGGCGCTGCTCGGCCTCGGCGCGCAGGGCGGCGGTCGTGCCCTCGGCGCCGGGCGCGCGCAGCTGCACGACGCCCACGACGGCGAGGAGCCCGGCGAGCAGGCCCAGACCGGCCGTCACGGCCCTGCGGGGGCGGGTCGCCGGGGGCGCCGTCCCGGTGCGGCGCGCCGCGGCCGCGGCCGCGTACCCGGGGTCGAGCGGGCGCTCCATGACCTCCCGCAGGAGCGTCATGGACGCGTCGGGGCGGCGGCCCGCCACGCCGGCGGCGGGGCTCACGTGCCGGCCCCCGCGACGGCCCGCCCGTCCGCCGGCCCGGCGTCCGCGCGCACGAGGAGCCGGACCTGGTGGACGTAGAGCAGACCGGCCCACCAGTAGAGGCCCGTGCCCCACCAGGCGAAGGCCCAGCCGAGGGCCTCGGCCGCCGGCCCGAGCGGGCTCAGGGCGCCGCCGACCTGGGCGAGGAGGATGAGGGGGAAGGCGTAGAGGAGGCAGAAGGTCGCCGCCTTGCCGAGGTAGTGGACCTCGAGCGTGCCGTACCCGTGCCGCGAGAGCACCGGCACCGTGAGCGCCAGGACGACGTCGCGCAGCGCGATGAGCGCGACCAGCCACCACGGGACGACGTCCCGCCAGGCCAGGCCGACGAGCGTCACCGCGATGTAGAGGCGGTCGGCGGCCGGGTCGAGGACCCGACCGAGCCGTGACGTCTGGTGCCACCGCCGGGCGAGGTACCCGTCGACCCAGTCCGAGGCGCCCGAGACCATGAGGACGAGGAGCGCCCAGCCGTCGCGCTCGGTCGCGATGAGGACGGCGAAGACGGGGACGAGGAGCAGCCGGGCGGCGCTGATGGCGTTGGGGACGGTGAGCACCTCGTCGGTGTCCATGTCCGCCGCCGTGGACCCCCGCGGCGCGGGCGAGCTGCCGCTGCCCCGCTGCGGGGCGCTCGAGCCCTCCACGCGCACCTCCCCTGCCCGTCCGGCACCGGTCCTCACCGGCACGGGGCGTGAGCCTACGGGGCCCCGGTGACGGCGGGAGCCGCGCACCCGGCGGCGCGGGCGAGGGCTCGGGCGCTCGGGGGCCCCGGAGACGACGAAGGCCCTGGCGGGAGCGGTGCTCCCACCAGGGCCGTGCGTCGGGATGACAGGATTTGAACCTGCGACCCCTTGACCCCCAGTCAAGTGCGCTACCAAGCTGCGCCACATCCCGAGCTGCCGTGCACCGGCTCGCGCCCGCCCCGGAGGGCGGCCGGCGGACCGCTGCGGCGCCGCAGACACTACCGCACCGGCGGGGCCGCTCGACCCCCGTCGGCGCTCAGCGACGACGCCGCTCGCGCACCCGGACGCTGAGCTCGACGGGCGAGCCCTCGAAGCCGAACTCCTCGCGCAGTCGCCGCTCGAGGAAGCGCCGGTAGCCCGCCTCGAGGAAGCCGGAGGCGAAGACGACGAAGCGGGGCGGCTGGGTCGACGGCTGCGTGCCGAAGAGGATCCGCGGCTGCTTGCCGCCGCGGACGGGGTGCGGGTGCTCGGCGACGACCTGGCCGAGGAAGCTGTTGAGCCGACCCGTCGGGACGCGCGTCCCCCACGAGTCCAGGGCGACGTCGAGGGCGGGGACGAGGCGCTCGAGGTGGCGCCCCGTGCGGGCGGACACGTTGACCCGCGGCGCCCAGCGGACCTGCACGAGGTCGCGCTCGAGCTCCCGCTCCAGGTAGTAGCGGCGCTCCTCGTCGACGAGGTCCCACTTGTTCACGGCGAGCACGAGGGCCCGCCCCGCCTCGACGACCGTCGAGATGATGCGGGTGTCCTGCTCGGTGAGGGTCTCCGAGCCGTCGACGAGGACGACGGCGACCTCCGCCTTCTCCAGCGCGGCCTGCGTGCGCAGCGACGCGTAGAAGTCCGCCCCGCTCGACTGGTGCACCCGGCGGCGGATGCCGGCCGTGTCGACGAAGACCCACTCGCGCCCGGCGAGCTCGACGACCTCGTCCACCGGGTCGCGGGTCGTCCCGGCGGTGGCGTCGACGACGACCCGGTCGCTGCCCGTGAGCTTGTTGAGCATGCTCGACTTGCCGACGTTCGGGCGGCCCAGGAGGGCCACGCGCCGCATCCCGGACGGGCGCTCGCGGGCGGCCTGCAGCTCCTCGGGGACCGCCGCGAGGACGGCGTCGAGGAGGTCGCCCGACCCCCGGCCGTGGACGGAGGAGACGGGGTGCGGCTCACCCAGCCCGAGGGACCACAGCGTCGCCGCGTCGGCCTCGCCGCGCTGGTCGTCGACCTTGTTGGCCGCGAGGACGACGGGCTTGCCCGAGCGCCGCAGGAGCCGGACGACGGCCTCGTCGGTGCCGGTGGCGCCGACCGTCGCGTCGACGACGAGCACGACGACGTCGGCCGCCTCGACGGCGACCTCGGCCTGCGCGGCGACGCGCGCCTCCAGCCCGGCGACGTCCTGCTCCCACCCGCCGGTGTCGACGAGCGTGAAGCGCTGCCCCGACCACTCCGCGGGGTAGCTGACGCGGTCGCGGGTGATGCCGGGCAGGTCCTGCACGACCGCCTCGCGGCGGCCCAGGATGCGGTTGACGAGGCTCGACTTGCCGACGTTGGGGCGCCCGACGACGGCGACGACGGGCAGCACCTCGAGCGGCTCCGCGGCCGCGCCCGTCTCCTCGGCGAGCAGGAGGGCGTAGTCCTCGTCGGAGAGCTCGTAGTCCTCCAGGCCGGCCCGCAGCGCGGTGGTCCGGTCGGCCCCCTCGGCGCCGCCCTCGAGGTCGTCGACCGCTCCGGCGACCTCGACCTCGTCCGTCCGCTCGTCGTCCATCTGCTGGTCCACCATCTCGTCCTCCGGCCCCGGGGCGGCCCCGTCGGCGTCCACGTCAGGACCTCCCCGGCCCGGCGGGCCGCTCGACGTCGTCCGGCAGCGGCATGCCGGTCAGCTCCACCGCCGCGTGCACGTGGGCGGTCATCGCCCCGCGCAGGTCCTCGGTGGCCTGCTGGAGCGCGTCCCGGCGCGGCACGCCGGCGCGCGGGGTGAGCGACACCGGCTCGCCGAAGACGACGTGCACGGGCTGGCGCGGGCGCGGCAGGTCGGTGCGCGACCCGCCCGCCCGCTTCGTGCCGAGCAGCGCGACGGGCACGACGGGCGCTCCGGTCTGCAGCGCGAGCCACGTGACGCCGGACTGCATGGCGGCGACGTCGCCGCGCCCGCGGGTGCCCTCGGGGAAGACGCCGACGGAGCCGCCGCGGCGCAGCACGGCGACCGCGGTGACGAGCGCGCCGCGGTCGCCGGTGCGGTCGACGGGGATCTGCCCGCAGCCGCGCAGGACGACGCCCAGCGGGCCGGTGAACATCTCCTTCTTGACGAGGAAGTGCGTGCCCCGCGGCGCCATGCCCATGAGCAGCGGCCCGTCGAGGAAGCCGAGGTGGTTGCTCGCGAGGAGCACCGGCCCGTCGGCGGGCACGTTGTCGAGGCCGTGGCGCGTGACGCTCCACAGGGTGCGGGAGAGCACCCAGCCCACCGGCTTGCCCCACTTCGGGCCGAAGGTGCCGGGGACCTCGCGGCCGCCCGAGGCCGGACGACGGGCCGGCGCCCCGCTCCTCCCGCTGCGGCCCTCCTCGCCGCCGCCCTTCCCGACCGCGCTCACCGGGCGCCCGCCCGGTCGGCGCGCTCGAGGGCGCTCGCGCTGACCTGCTCCGGCGGGAGGGCCGCGGGGACGGCCCGCGCGACGAGCGCGAGGACGGCCTCGACGGTCTCCTCGAGGGTCAGGGCGGAGGAGTCCACGGTGACGACGCCGTCGGCCGCCACGGAGAACTCCGAGACGGTCGCGTCGTCGCGGTCCCGGCGCAGCACCTCGTCGCGGGTGGCCTCGCGGGAGGAGGCGTCGTCGCTCCCGTGGACGTCGAGGGAGCGGCGGCGGAGCCGGGCCTCCTCGTCGGCGACGAGGAGCACCCGCACGTCGGCGTCGGGGACGACGACGGTGGTGGTGTCGCGGCCCTCGGCGACGACGCCGCGCTCGCGGCGGGCGAGGTCGACGACCGCGCGCTGGCGGCGGCGGAGCTCGGCGCGCACGTCGAGGTTGGTCGCGACGGCGCTGACGGCGGCGGACACGCGGCTCGCCCGCAGGTCGTCGGTGACGACGCGCCCGCCGACGCGCACCGACGGCGCGGACGGGTCGGTGCCGAGCTCGAGCTCGATCTGGCGCGCCACCTCGGCGACGGCCCCGCGGTCGGAGAGGTCGACGTCGTTCTCCAGGCACCACCAGCAGACGGCCCGGTAGGTGGCCCCGGTGTCGAGGTACGCCGTGCCGAGCCGGGCCGCGACGGCGCGGCTCACGCTGGACTTGCCGGAGCCCGACGGCCCGTCCACGGCGACGACGACCGGGGCGGCGGCTGGGCGGGGAGCGGGCATGCGGGTCCTGACGTCGGTGCGGTCGGGGAGGACCGGCCTCCTCCGCGGGCGGGCGCGGAGCGGCTCAGGTCGCGCCCAGGGTAGTCGCTGGCGCCCGCGGGGCCGGTCGCCCGCCGCGCGCGCCCCCGCCCCCGCTGCCCGACGCCGCCCTCAGCCGGCGACGCGCCAGCCGCGCGGCGGCAGCTCGGCCTCGAGGCGGGGCCGTCCCGCGGGCAGGACGGAGAGCTCGGCGAGGCCCAGGAGGCGCCCGGGCGCGTGCTCGAGCTTGACGTCCTCGACGCTCACCCCGAGGTCGGCCACGTCGGCGAACAGGCGCGCCAGGCTGCCGGGCTCGTCGGGGACCAGCACGGCGACGACCTCGACGGGCACGGGGTCGGCCCCGTGCTTGCCCGGCACGCGCGCGCCATCGACGAGGGCGCCCAGCACGGCGTCGAGGTCCGAGCGCAGCGCGTGCAGCGCCCGCGCCACCGGCGCCGCGTTCGCCCCGAGGATCTGCACCCACAGCCCGGGGTCGCTGGCGGCGATGCGGGTGACGTCCCGCAGCCCCTGTCCGGCGAGCGCGACGGCCCCGGAGGGGGCCTCGAGCAGCCGCGCGGCCACGAGGCTCGCCGCCACCTGCGGCACGTGCGAGACCAGCGCCACCGCCTCGTCGTGCTCGGCCGCCCCCATGACGACGGGCACGCCCCGGCAGTCGGCGACGACGTCGAGGACCCGCTCGAGGGCCCCCGCGGCTGGACCTCCCGGGTCCCCGGCGACATCTCCGGTCGGCGCCGCAGACGCACCGCCCCGAGCACCGCCCTGAGCACCGTCCGGGGCACCGCCCTGAGCACCGTCCGGAGGCACGAGCACCCAGGGACGGCCCGTGAAGAGGTCGGCCCGCGCGCTCGTGGCGCCCGAGCGCTCGCGGCCGGCCATGGGGTGGCCGCCGACGTAGCGCAGCACGGCCGACGGGTCGGCGCCGTCGCGGGCGAGCGCCGCGGCGACGCCGTCGAGCACGGCGCCCTTGACGCTGGCGACGTCGGTGACGACGGCGCGGGGGTGCGCCCGCAGGCGCTCGGCGACGACCTCGGCCGTGACGTCCGGCGGGGCGGCCACGAGGACGACGGACGGGTCCTCGGCCGGGCCGGCCAGGCGGCCGGCGCCGACGTCGCGCGCCAGGGCGCGG
>NZ_JABEMA010000204.1 GCF_013004605.1 Pseudokineococcus marinus | reverse complement strand
GATCTCCTGGGACGACGCCGCGCGCGCCGTGCGCGAGGCCGAGTCCGCGCTCGACGCGGCGGTCGTCGACCTCGCGTCCGCGCGAGGGGAGGACGTCTGACGCCGGGCCGCGGGCGGGCGCGCGGCGGGCGGGGGGCCTAGCGTCGCGGGGGTGCTGGCCGCCTCCGTGACGCAGACGTCCCCCACCGACCCGCTGTCCGCGCTGGAGGTGGGGGAGCGCCCCGCCCCGCAGGCCCCGGACGGCTGGGTGCGGGTCCGCCTCGAGGCGGCGAGCCTCAACCACCACGACCTGTGGAGCCTGCGGGGCGTCGGGCTGCCCGACGAGCGGCTGCCGATGGTGCTCGGCTGCGACGGCGCCGGCACCGACGAGGACGGCCGGGACGTGCTCGTCCACGCCGTCGTGACGAGCCCGGGCTGGACGGGGGACGACACGCTCGACCCGGGGCGCTCGCTGCTGTCCGAGCGCTACCAGGGCACGCTCGCCGAGGAGGTCGTCGTCCCGGCGCGCAACGTCGTCCCGCGGCCGCCGGAGCTGTCCGCGGCCGAGGCCGCCTGCCTGCCGACGGCGTGGCTGACGGCCTACCGGATGCTCTTCACGCAGTCGGGCACCGCCCCCGGCTCGACCGTGCTCGTGCAGGGGGCGGGCGGAGGCGTCGCGACCGCTCTCGTCGTCCTGGGGCGCGCCGCCGGGTACCGCGTGTGGGTCACCTCGCGCAGCGAGGAGAAGCGGGAGCGGGCGCTCGCGCTCGGCGCGCACGCCGCCTTCGCGACGGGGGAGCGGCTCCCCGGGCGGGTCGACGCCGTCATGGAGACCGTCGGCGAGGCGACGTGGGCGCACTCGCTGCGCTCGCTGCGCCCGGGCGGCACGGTCGTCGTCGCCGGGGCCACGTCGGGCCCGGCGCCCAGCGCCGAGCTGCAGCGCGTCTTCTTCCTCGGCCTGCGCGTCGTCGGGTCGACCATGGGCACCCGCGAGGAGCTCGTGCGCCTGCTCGACCTCCTCGTCGCGACCGGGGCCCGGCCGGTCGTCGACCGCGAGCTGCCGCTCGCGCGCGCCGCCGAGGGCTTCGCCGCCATGGCGGCGGGAGAGCTGTTCGGCAAGGTCGTCCTGCGCACCCGCTGACCCGGGCTCGGAGCACCGCGGCCTCCACCACCGGCGAGGTGGCGGGGGCCGCGCTGCGCCGGCGGAGGGTAGCCGGGAGGCCAGGAGGCGGTCAGCCCTCGTCGGGCAGGCCGAGCCAGGGGCGCCAGCCCCCGTGGAGGACCAGCCAGGCGAGCAGGCCGTAGCCGGCCTGGCCGGGGTGCACGCCGTCGCCGGCGGCGAGGTCGGCGTGCCACTGCTCGTGGTGGACGAGCGGGTCGAAGCAGTCCACGTAGCGCACCGCGCGACGCGCGCAGACGTCGGCGAAGGCGTCGGCCAGCTCGGCCACGTCGTCGTTGCGGTCGGCGTCGAGGCCCGGCGCCGGTCCGACGACGAGCACCGGCAGGCCGCGGGAGGCGGCCTCGTCGAGGACGTTGGCGAGGTTGAGGCGGCTGCGCGCCATCGTCAGCCCGGCCTCGAGGTCGGCGCTGCCCAGCCCCACGACGAGCCGGTTGTCGGCGCCGGGGGCGAAGCGGCGCGAGGTCTCGTCGACCCAGCGCTCGAGCAGCCCGGCCGTGCCCTCGCCGGGCACCCCCAGCGGGAAGACGGTCGTGGGGCCGTCGTCGTCGGGGGTCCGGGCCGCGACGCGCCCGGTCCACCCCATGGCCCGGGGGTCGCCGACGCCGGCGGCCAGGGCGTCGCCGAGGACGCAGACGCGGCGGCCCGGGGCGGCCTGGGGGTCGGGGGCTGTGGTGCTCACGCGTCCTCGCTGTCGTCGCTGTCGTCGTCGAGGCGGGCCAGCCAGGTGGCCAGCCGCTCGACCGGGGTCTCGTGCTCGGGGTGGACGTCCACGAACGTCCTCAGCTGCTCGGCGAGCCAGGCGAGGGTGACCTCCTCCTCGCCGCGCCGCGCCTCCAGCTCCTCGATGCCGCGGTCGGTGAAGTACATGGGCCCATCGAAGCCCATGGGCGCACCCGACCGCACCACCCCTGCCGCGGGGGTGGTGCCGCAGCCCCGCCCGCCCCGCGAGCAGCGGGTGCGGGCGGGGCCGCGGTCAGCGGGCGAAGGCCCGCTCGACGAGGTCGGCCTGCTCGGCGGCGTGCTTGCGGCTGGACCCGGTGGCGGGGGCCGCCGACGCCGGGCGGGTCACCGGGCGGATGCTGCGGCCGAGGCGGGGGGCGACCTCGAGGGCCACGAAGGGCCACGCCCCCTGGTTGGCCGGCTCCTCCTGGACCCACACGAGCTCGGCGTCGCCGTAGGGCTCGAGCGCCGTGCGGAAGCCGTCCTCGTCCACCGGGTGCCACTGCTCGACGCGGACGATCGCCGTCCGGTCGTCCTCGCGCTTGGCGCGCGCCGCCTCGAGGTCCCAGGAGACCTTGCCCGAGCAGAGGAGGACGCGGTCGACCCGGCCCGGCTCGCCCCGCAGCGCCCGGTCGGGCACCACCGGCTCGAAGGCGCCGCTGGTGAAGGCGTCCACGCCGCTCGCGGCCGCCTTGAGGCGCAGCATCGACTTCGGGGTGAAGACGACGAGCGGGCGGCGGGGCCGCGCGTACGCCTGGCGGCGCAGCAGGTGGAAGTAGGACGCCGGCGTCGAGGGCATCGCCACCGTCATGTTGTCCTCGGCGCACATCTGCAGGAACCGCTCGATGCGGCCCGAGGAGTGGTCCGGGCCCTGGCCCTCGTAGCCGTGCGGCAGCAGCAGCACGACGGACGAGCGCTGCCCCCACTTCTGCTCCGAGCAGGAGATGAACTCGTCGACGATCGACTGGGCGCCGTTGGCGAAGTCGCCGAACTGCGCCTCCCACAGGACGAGCGCGTCCGGCCGCTCCACCGAGTAGCCGTACTCGAAGCCCATGGCGGCGAACTCCGAGAGCAGGGAGTCGTAGACCCAGAAGCGCGCCTGGTCCTCGGTGAGGTTCTGCAGCGGCGTCCACTCGCGCCCGGTCTCCCGGTCGTGGAGGACGGCGTGGCGCTGGGTGAAGGTGCCGCGGCGCGAGTCCTGGCCGGCCAGGCGGACGGGCACGCCCTCCATGAGCAGGGAGCCGAAGGCGAGCAGCTCGCCGTAGCCCCAGTCGACGCCGCCCTCGCGCGACATCTGCTCCCGCTTCTCGAGCAGGGCGCGCAGCTTGGGGTGGACCGTGAAGCCCTCGGGCGGGCTCGTGTGGGCCTCGCCGATGCGCTGCAGCACGGCCGGGTCGACGCCCGTCGCGCCGGTGCGCACGACGCGGTCGTCCTGCTGGGCGGCGGGCCGCTCGAGCCCGCCGGGGCCGTCGTGGCCGTCGTCGGCGCGGCTGCCGCCCTCGGACGGCGTCTCCCGCGTCTCGGCGAAGGCGCGCTCCAGCTCGCCCTGGTAGTCGCGCAGGGCCTGCTCGGCCTCCTCGACGGTGATGTCGCCGCGGCCGATGAGCGCCTCGGTGTAGAGCTTGCGGACGCTGCGCTTGGCCTCGATGAGGCTGTACATGAGCGGCTGGGTCATCGAGGGGTCGTCGCCCTCGTTGTGGCCCCGTCGCCGGTAGCAGACCATGTCGATGACGACGTCCTTCTCGAACTCCTCGCGGAAGGCGAAGGCGAGCCGGGCGGCGCGGACGACGGCCTCGGGGTCGTCGCCGTTCACGTGGAGGATCGGCGCCTGGATCATGCGACCGACGTCGGTCGAGTAGTACGAGGACCGCGAGCTGGCCGGCGCCGTCGTGAAGCCGACCTGGTTGTTGATGACGACGTGGACGGTGCCGCCGGTGCGGTACCCGCGCAGCTGCGACAGGTTGAGCGTCTCCGCGACGACGCCCTGGCCGGCGAAGGCCGCGTCGCCGTGCAGGAGCACGGGGAGGACGGGGAAGGCCTTGCCGCCCAGGTCGATCCGGTCCTGCTTGGCGCGGGCGATGCCCTCGAGGACCGGGTCGACGGCCTCGAGGTGCGACGGGTTGGCCGCCAGGTAGACCTTCGTCGAGGCGCCCGTCGCGGAGGTGAAGCGACCCTCGGTGCCGAGGTGGTACTTCACGTCGCCCGAGCCCTGGACGCTGCCCGGGACGGCGCTGCCCTCGAACTCCCGGAAGACCTGGCCGTAGCTCTTGCCGGCGATGTTCGTCAGGACGTTGAGGCGGCCGCGGTGCGCCATGCCGATGGCGACCTCGTCGTGGCCCGCCTCGGCGGCCTCCGACAGCAGCGCGTCGAGCAGCGGGATGACGGACTCGCCGCCCTCGAGGCTGAAGCGCTTCTGCCCGACGAACTTCGTCTGCAGGAAGGTCTCGAAGGCCTCCGCCGCGTTGAGGCGGTTGAGGATCCGCAGCTGTTCGTCCCGGTCGGGCTTGGTGTACGGCTTCTCGACGTGGTCCTGGATCCAGGCGCGCTGCTCCGGGTCCTGGATGTGCATGTACTCGATGCCCGTGGTGCGGCAGTAGGAGTCGCGCAGGATCCCCAGGATGTGGCGCAGCTTCATCGGCCCGCCGTCGCCGAAGCCGCCGGTGGGGAACTCGCGGTCGAGGTCCCACAGCGTGAGGCCGTGCGTCTGGACGTCGAGGTCGGGGTGGCGGCGCTGGCGGTACTCCAGCGGGTCGGTGTCGGCCATGAGGTGGCCGCGCACGCGGTAGGCGTGGATGAGCTCCACCACCCGGCTCACGCGCCCGACGTCCACCTGCCCGCGGATGCTCGTGTCCTGCACCCAGCGGACCGGCTCGTAGGGGATGTGCAGCGCGGAGAAGACGCGGTCGTAGAAGCCGTCGAGCCCGAGCAGCTTCTGGTGGACCACGCGCAGGAACTCGCCCGACTGGGCGCCCTGGATGATGCGGTGGTCGTAGGTCGACGTCAGCGTCATGACCTTGCTGACGCCGAGCTTGGCGATGGTGTCCTCCGCCGCGCCCTGGTACTCGGCCGGGTAGTCCATGGCGCCGACGCCGATGATCGCGCCCTGGCCCTTGACCAGGCGCGGCACCGAGTGGACCGTCCCGATGGTCCCCGGGTTGGTGAGGGTCATCGTCACGCCGGCGAAGTCCGCGACCCCGAGCTTGCCCTGGCGGGCGCGGCGCACGACGTCCTCGTAGGCCGCCCAGAACTGCGCGAAGTCCATCGTCTCCGCGGGCTTGACCGCCGGGACCATGAGCTGGCGGGTGCCGTCGTCCTTGGGCAGGTCGATGGCGATGCCGAGGCCGACGTGCGCGGGGCTGACCACCGCGGGCTTGCCGCCGTCGGTGGTGTACGCGGCGTTCATGGACGGCATCTCGGCGAGGGCCTCGACGAGGGCGTAGCCGATCAGGTGGGTGAAGGAGACCTTGCCGCCGCGCGCGCGGGCCAGGTTGGAGTTGATGACGATGCGGTTGTCGATGAGGGCCTTGGCCGGCACCGCGCGGACGCTCGTGGCGGTGGGGACCTCGAGGCTCGCCTCCATGTTGGTGACGACGCGGGCGGCGGGGCCGCGCAGGCGCACCACCTCGTCCTCGCGCTCGGCGTCCTCGCCGCCCTCGGCGGGCCGGGGCGCCAGCGCCGACGCCGGTGCACCGCGGCCGTCGCGGGTGCCGGCCGAGGACGGCGTGGTCCCCGG
>NZ_JABEMA010000203.1 GCF_013004605.1 Pseudokineococcus marinus | reverse complement strand
CTCCCGGCACCGGGCCGCGGCGGGGCGGGCGCCCGCCGGCGCGGGCTCACCTGACGACGGCGTCCTGCGGCGCCGGGTCGTCGACGACCACCCGCAGGACGCCGGGCACCGTCCGGGCCAGGGCGGCCGCCAGCCGGTGCGAGGCCTCCGTGCGCTCCCGACCCCGGAGCCGGACGACGCCGTCGACGACCTCCACCGCCCACGACGCCGGTGCCCAGTAGTCGGCCAGGACCGTCCGGACGTCCCGCTCCACGTCGTCGTCCGGACGCGTGGCGGCGAGGAGCAGGTCCCGGCGCCCGACGACGCCCACGACGCGGGAGCCGCTGAGGACGGGGAGGGTCCGGTGGCCCAGGTCGACGAGCAGCTCGGCGGCGCGCGCCGCGTCCGACCCGGCGCGCACGGCGACCACCTCGGTCGTCATGAGGTCGGCCACCGTCCGCGCGGGCGGCTCCTCGTCGGCGAGCGGGTCCCGGCGCAGCGACGAGCGCGGGTCCGGCCCGACGCGGTGCCGCAGCAGGTCGGCGTCGGACAGCACGCCGACGAGCCTCCCCTCCTCGTCGACGACCGGGGCGGCGGACAGGTGGCGGCCGAGGAGGACCTCGGCCGCCCAGCGCACCTCGTCGTCGGGCGCGAGCACGAAGGGCGGGCTGCTCATGACCTCGCGGACGAGCACGTCACGCCCTCCCGGTCCTCGACCCGCCGCCGGCGGGCTCGGGCGGCACCACCTCCACGGGGCAGCGGCAGTCGTGGACGGCGCTCTGGCTCACCGAGCCGAGCACCGCCGAGAGCAGCCGCCCGTGGCCGTGGGTGCCGACGACCACGCGGCCCGCCCCCCGGGAGGCGTCGCGCAGCGCCCGGACGGGGTCCGCGCGCACGACGCGGGCCTCCACCTCGAGGTCGCCGTGCCGGGCGCGGACGCGCGCCAGCGCCTCGGCGCTGACCTGCTCGGCGTGCTCGCGCAGGTGCGGCAGGTGCTGCTCCGAGATCGCCCCGTAGGCGCCGATGCTGCCGGCGGCGGGCACCGACCACGCGGTGAGGACCTGCAGGGGCGCCCCGGTGCGCGCCGCGACGTCGGCCGCGACGACCAGGGCCCGGCCCGAGCTGGGCGACCCGTCCGCGCCCACCACGACGGGGCGGTCGGGGCCGGGGGTGCGCGTGGACCCGGTCCGGACCACGAGGACCGGGCACGCGGCGTGGGCGCTGGTGCCGAAGGCGGTGGACCCGAGCAGGGAGGCGCGCAGCGTCCCCCGGCCCCGGTTGCCGACGACGAGGAGCGACGCCTCGCGCGAGACGTCGACGAGGGCCCGCACCGGGTCGACCAGCCGCCACAGGGCGAGCACGGGCGTCGTCGTCAGGCGGCGGGCGGTCGCGGCGCCCTCCTCGGCCACCCGCCGGGCGTGCGCGGCGACCTGCTCGTCGAGGTCGCGCATCGCGAGGTCGGCGAGCAGCCGCTGGTCGCTGGCGGAGAAGTCCTCGGCGTGGAGGACGGTGAGCGGCGCCCCCAGGTCGCGGGCCTCACCGGCGGCCAGGACGAGCGCCTCCAGGGCGGCGGGCGAGGCGTCGTAGCCGACGACGACGGCGCCGCGCGGCGACGCCGGGCGCCTCTCCTCGGCCGGGGCCGGTGACGCCTCGGAGCGCGGGCGGGGCGTGGTGGTGGTCATGTCGCTCCTCCTCTGCGGTGCGGGTGGGGGTGCCTACGCCGGGACGGGGCCGTCCCGGCCGGTCAGCGGACGCCGGTGAGCCGCTGGGCCCGGCCCGCGGGCGGGTGGCCGGTGGGCCGGCTCGCGCAGCAGGCGCCGGTCGGCGGCGCTCGCCCTCTCCCGCGGTCAGGACCGTCCCCGCCTCCCGCCGGGCCGCCGCCCGCGCAGACGCCGCTCCGACGGCTCCCGTCCCAGGGGCCGTCGCGTCCACGGCCCGAGGCTCCGCGCGTCCCGGGCGTCTCGACAGGGGCGAAGGGCCCGGCGGGGGCGCCCGCCGGCAGGGTCCTTCGCCCCGTGCGCGGCGGCCCCGCTGCTGGTGGAGTGCTCGCGGCCGTCGACCGGCGGCCGAGGCGCCGGCCTCGGGAGGGGCGGGTGCTCGTCCCTCCACCCGGCCACCGCGTCCGGGACGGCGAGGAGGCGCGGAGGACATCGGGGACCCCGCGCCCGCCGTCCACCGACGAGGTGACCCGTCCGCGCGGGACCGCGTCGCCCGAGGAGGAGCTCGTGCCCGGATGGCAGCAGCAGGTGGTGCGCCACGTCGTCGTCGACGGCGGGGTCCTCGTCGGCGACGACGGCTCCGAGGGCGCCCGCGCGGCGCTGCGCTACGCGGCCGAGGAGGCGGTCCGGCGCCGGGCGCCGCTCCACGTCCTGCGGGCGTGGAGCCTCGCCACGGGCGAGGACCCGCCCGACGCCGAGCGCGGCTACGTCCCTCCGCTCGAGGACGTCGAGGCCGCGACGCGCGAGGTCGTGCGCCGCCGCGCCGCCGGGCTGGTCGAGGGACCAGGGCTGCCGGTGGACGACCTGCGCGTGCACGTGGCGCACGCGGCGCCCGCCCGGGCCCTCGTCGAGGCCTCGTCCGGGGCCGACGTCCTCGTCGTCGGCACCCGGGGGCGGGGCGGCTTCGCACGGCTGCTGCTGGGCTCGACGGCTGACCAGTGCGTGCGCCACGCCGCGTGCCCCGTGGTGGTCGTGCGATGAGGGCGCCGGTCGGTGACCCACGACCGTGCGACGGAGCCGGGCCCGGCGGTGGGCGTCAGCGGGTGGGCGTCAGCGGGTGCCGGCGAGCAGGAGCGCCGCCTGCGTGCGGCTCGAGACCCCGAGCCGCACGAGCAGGTGGCTCACGTAGTTCTTGACCGTCTTCTCCGCCAGCCCCATGGAGGTCGCGATCTGCCGGTTCGTGCGCCCCTCGGCGAGCAGCTGGAGGACCCGGCGCTGCTGCCGGGTGAGGTCGGCGAGCCGCTCGTCCGCCGCGAGGGGGTCCTCCAGGCGCCGGCGGACCTCGGCGACCCGCTCGGCGTCGACGAGGTCACCGCCCCGGTGGACGTGGCGCACGGCGCCGAGCAGGTCGGCCGTGCCGATCTCCTTCAGCAGGTAGCCGGCGGCGCCCGCCAGGACCGCGGCCAGGAGCGCGCGGTCGTCGTCGTAGGAGGTCAGGACCAGGCACCGCGTGCCGGGGGACGTCGAGCGGACCGTGCGGCAGACCTCCACGCCCGAGCCGTCGGGGAGCCGGGCGTCGACGAGGACCACGTCGGGACGGGACACGGTGATCTCGCGCACCGCGTCGGCCACGGTGCCGGCCTCCGCGACGACGTGGAGGTCACCGGCCGACTCCAGCAGGGCGCGCAGCCCGGCCCGGACCACCGCGTGGTCGTCCACGACCACCACGCGCGTCCCCGTCGCTGCTCCCTCCACGGCGACCTCCTCGTCGTCCAGCCGTCCACGGGGCACCGCTCGCAGGGTCCCCCGTCCCGGCGGGGACGGGAAGGGACCAAGGTCCTGCGGGGCGGGCGCTCACCGGCCGACGGCGTCGTCGGCGGGGCGGGCGCTGCCCCGGACGCCGACCGGCAGGGGCACCGACCACGACACCCGCGTGCCGCGCCCGCCGTCCACCGGGGAGGCGACCGTGCACCGCCCTCCCAGCTCCCGCGCGCGCTGCTCGAGGTTGCGCAGCCCGCTGCGGCGCCGAGCGGTGGCCGTGCCGACGCCGACGCCGTCGTCGGCGACGGTGACCTCGAGCCGGCCGCCCGGTGCGGCGAGGTGGACCGAGGCCCGGGACGCCCCCGCGTGGCGGGCGACGTTGCTCAGCAGCTCGCGCAGCGCCGCCCGGGCGCCGGCGGCCACCGCGGGGGGCAGGTCGCCCGCGGGGAAGGGCTCGTCGACGGCGAGCGAGGGCCGGGAGCCCAGGACGCCGGTGTACTCGCGGACGAGCTCCCGCGCCGTCGTCACGAGGTCGTCCGGCGGCTCCTCGTGCTCGAGGGAGAAGATCGCCTCCCGGAGCGCGCGGATGGTCGCGTCGCCCTCGGCCACGACGTCGCGCAGCTCGGCGGCGACGCCGGGGTCCGAGGAGCGCCCGGCCAGCACCGTCAGCCGCAGGCCCGCGGCGAACACCTGCTGGATGACGTGGTCGTGGAGGTCGCGGGCGATGCGCTCGCGCTCGTCGAGGAGGGCCAGGCGGCGCCGGGCCGCCACGGCCCGCTGCATCTCGAGGGCCAGGCCGACGTGCCGCGCGAAGTCGGAGGCCATGGCGCGGTCCTCCTCGTCGAAGACGGGCGCGCCGCGCCGGCGCAGCAGCGCGAGCGCCCCCGGGCGGGCCGCGGCGCCCACCCGGGGCAGGCGCACGAGCAGCGCCGGGCCGTCGGGCATGCCCGGCACCTCGGCGACGAGGCCCTCGGCGACCAGGCCGGACGTCACCAGGTCGTCGACGAGGACGTCCTCGTCGACCTCGAGCACGCGGCCGACGAGGGAGCCCTCCCGCGGCCACGCCGTGCCGAGCAGGCGGTCGCCCGCCCCGCCGTCCGCGGCCACGAGCTGCAGGGCCGCGGGGTCGTCGGGGTCGACGACGAGCACGCTCCCCAGGTCGGCCCCCGCCGCCCGTCGCGCGTGCCGCGCGACCTGCGCGAGCGAGGCCGCCTCCTCGAGCAGCAGGTCCTGGACGACGTCCGCGGACGCGCGCAGCCACCGCTGGCGGCGCTCGGCGACGTCGAGGAGCCGGGCGTCGGAGATGACGACGCCGGCGGCGGAGGCCATCGCCACGAGGAGCTCCTCGTCCTCGGCGGTGAAGGGGACGGGCCGGCCGCCGTCCTGCTTGTCGGTGAGGTAGAGGTTGCCGAAGACCTCGCCGCGCACCCGGACGGGGGCGCCGAGGAAGGTGCGCATGGGCGGGTGCCCGGGCGGCAGGCCGATGGAGGCCGGGTGCGCCGTGAGGTCGGGCAGGCGCAGAGGCCTGGGGTGGTCCACGAGGTGGCCGAGGAGGCCCTCGCCCCGGGGGAGGTGCCCGATGCGGGCCGCCGTCCGCTCGTCGACGCCGACCGTCACGAACTGGACGAGGCGCTCGCCGGCCCCGACCACGCCCAGGGCGCCGTACCGCGCGCCGACGAGCTCGCACGCGACCTCGACGAGCCGCCGGAGCAGCTCGGGCAGGGGGACGTCGGCGCCCAGGTCGCGCAGCGAGACGAGCAGCCGGCGCAGGCGGTCGTCGGCGCTCGCCGGCGAGGGGCGCGGCGACGCCCGACCGGCGTCCTCCACCGTGCGGTCCGTCGTCGTCACGGACGTCCTCCCTCCACCGCCTCACCCCGTCGGCCTCCCGGCCGACGTCGCCGGCCGGGCCGCGGTCCGGCCGTCCGCCGGCTCGTGGACGCATCCTGGCGCGGCGGCGGCCCCGCAGGGAGGCGACCGGTGGTCCTCCGCGCCCGGCGGCGCGTCAGACCGGCAGCTCGCGGGCCGGGACGAGCCGGTCGAGCAGCGCCAGCAGCGCGCCGTCCGCCCCCGGCGCGGCGAGGACCTGCAGCCCGACGGGGAGGTCCCCGGCGCGCCCCCACGGCAGCGTGAGGGCGGGCGCACCGACGACCGCCGCCGGCGCCAGCAGCCGGTCGGTGGCGAGGAGGGCGTCCTCGCCGGAGGACCCGGCGGCCTCGCCGGGGACGACGGCGGGGGCCGGCCCGGCGGTCGCGGGCAGGCACAGGAGCCGCCCGCCGGCCAGCAGGGCTGCCGTGCGCGCCCG
>NZ_JABEMA010000202.1 GCF_013004605.1 Pseudokineococcus marinus | reverse complement strand
GCGAGCGGGGGCGCCGGGGCCAGCGTCGCACCGCGGTGCGACGCGCGGCGTCCGGGGGCCGCCCGAGGAGCCCCCGAGGAGCCGTGGGACGGGTGCGGCCCGGACGGCGGTGCGTCGCCCGCGGGGCATGTCCTAGGGTCGGGCGACCCTGGGACGTGCGCCCGAGCCGTCGGGCTGCGGCGTCGTCCGGGGGCCGCCGCACTGGGCGCCGAGGCGGGCGCCACCGTCCCCCGCGAGGAGGCACCGTGAGCGTCGTGGTCGGCTACGTCCCCAGCCCCGAGGGTCGGGTCGTGCTCGAGCGCGCCATCGCGGAGGCCCGGGCGCGCGGCACCCGGCTGGTCGCGCTCAACGTGCCGCGCGCCGCCGAGTTCGCGCAGGACTTCGTCGCCGACGACGACGACCTGCAGCACCTCGACGAGGCGCTGGCCGCCGCGGGGGTCGAGCACGAGGTCCGCCGCGGGGCGGGCGACGAGACGCCGGCGGACACCCTGCTCGACCTCGTCGAGGAGGTCGGCGCCGACCTCGTCGTCATCGGGCTGCGCCGCCGCTCGCCCGTCGGCAAGATGATCATGGGCAGCACGTCGCAGCGCGTGCTCCTCGACGCCCCCTGCCCCGTGCTCGCCGTCCAGTTCGACTGACGCCCCGGCGCCGCGCGCCCCGGGCCCGACGAGGGGCCGCCCCGGCCCCGGAGAGCAGGCGCCGTGAGCCCGCTGCCCACGCCCCGCGGCCCGCACCACCGCCGTTCCCACGCCGTCTGGGACGCCTCGCTCGAGCCCTTGTCCGTCGTCGCCTCGGGCGACGAGGTGGAGGTCGTCGCCCAGGAGGCCTCCGGCGGCCAGCTCCGGCCCGACAGCACGGCCGACGAGCTCCTCTCCCTCGACATGGCGTCCCTCAACCCCGTCGTCGGGCCGTTCGCCGTCGAGGGCGCACGTCCGGGGGACGCGCTCGTCGTCGACGTGCTGTCCGTCGGCCTCGACACGTGGGGCTGGACGGCGCTCATCCCCGGCTTCGGCCTGCTCGCCGACGACTTCCCGGAGCCGTACCTGCGGACGTCGGCCGTCGACTCCACGCCCGGGGGCGGCGGGGTCCAGCTGCTGCCCGACGTCGTCCTGCCGCTCTCGCCGATGGTCGGGACGCTCGGCGTCGCCCCGCCCGAGCCCGGCCCGCACCCCGTCATCCCGCCGACGCGGTGGGGCGGCAACCTGGACGTCCGCGACGTCGGACCGGGCGCCCGCGTGGTCCTGCCGGTCGGCGTCGAGGGGGCCCTCTTCTCGCTCGGCGACGTCCACGCCGTCATGGGCGACGGCGAGGTCTGCGGCACCGGCGTCGAGACCTCCGCCGTCGTGCGGGTGCGCCTCACCGTGGCGCCCGGGCGGGCGCCGCGCTCGCCCGTCGTCATCACCGACCGGCAGAGCCTGCGGCTGGAGACGACGGTCGCGACGACCGGTGTCGGGCCGGACCTCATGGAGGGCGCGCGCGACGCCGTCCGCCAGGCCGTCGACCTGCTCGTCGAGGAGCGTGGCGTCTCCCGCGAAGACGCGTACCTCCTGCTGTCCCTGGCCGCCGACCTGCGCGTGTCCGAGGTCGTCGACGCGCCGAGCTGGGTGGTCACCTGCCACGTCCCGCGGCGTCTCCTGGCGGGCTGGCCGCACGTCTGACCCGCGCCCCACCCCCCGCACTTCATCGTCAGAACGCCCCTGAGGGGCGTCCTGCGCCGCACTCTGACGACGAAGTGCCCCTGAAGAGCGGCCCCGGACGGCACTCTGACGACGACGTGCCCCCGAGGAGCGCCTCTCGGCGGCGGTGTGACGACGAAGTGCGGGACCCGAGCTCCGAGGGGCGGGGTCAGCGCTCGGTGACGGCGCCCGCCGCGACGTCCCAGCGGCGGGTGAGGGACACGGCGTCGAGCATCCGGCGGTCGTGCGTGACGAGCAGCAGCGTGCCCGTGTAGGCGTCGAGCGCGGCCTCGAGCTGCTCGATGGCGGGCAGGTCGAGGTGGTTGGTCGGCTCGTCGAGGACGAGCAGGTTGACCCCGCGCGCCTGCAGCAGCGCCATCGCGGCGCGCGTGCGCTCGCCGGGGGAGAGGGTCGCCACGGGGCGCAGCACGTGGTCGGAGCGCAGGCCGAACTTCGCCAGCAGGGTGCGCACCTCGGCCGTGGGCCAGTCGGGCACGTGCCCCGCGACGGCGTCGAGCACCGACGGCGCCGGCCCCTGCCCGCTCCCCGCGGAGGCACCGGCGCCCGCTCCCTGCAGCGCCACCGCGCCCAGCGACCGCCGCGCCTGGTCGACCTCGCCGACGGCCACGCCCGAGCCGAGCCCGCCGTCACCCTCGTCGAGCGGGGTGCGCCCCAGCAGCGCGCCGAGCAGCGTCGTCTTGCCGGAGCCGTTGCGGCCGGTGACGCCGATGCGGTCGCCGACGTCGACCTGCAGGTCCAGCGGCCCGAGCGTGAACGAGCCCTGCCGGACGACGGCGCCCCGCAGCACGGCGACGACCGACCCCGACCGCGGCGCCGCGGCGATCTCGTACCGCAGCTCCCACTCCTTGCGGGGCTCGTCGACGACGTCGAGCCGCTCGAGCATCCGCTCGGACTGGCGGGCCTTGGCGGCCTGCTTCTCCGAGCCCTCACGCGCCTTGTGGGTGATGTGCTTGTCGCCGTCGCTCTTCTTCTTCACGGCGTCGCGCACCCCCTTCGCGAGCCAGTTGCGCTGCGTGCGGGCGCGGTCGGTGAGCGCCTGGCGGCGGTCGTCGTACTGCTCGTACGCCTCCCGCGCGTGCCGCCGCGCCGTCTCGCGCTCCTCGAGGTAGGCGTCGTACCCGCCGCCGAAGACGCTCACCTGCTGCTGGGCGAGGTCGAGCTCGACGACGCGCGTGACGACGCGCGAGAGCAGCTCGCGGTCGTGGCTGACGAGCACGACGCCGGCCCGCTGCTCGACGAGGAAGCGCTCGAGGCGGGCGAGCCCGTCGAGGTCGAGGTCGTTCGTCGGCTCGTCGAGCAGGACGACGTCGAAGCGCGAGAGCAGCAGGGCCGCCAGGCCCACGCGGGCCGCCTGACCGCCCGACAGCGACGTCATGGCCGCCGAGGTGGCGACGTCGAGCCCGAGGTCGGCGAGGACGGCGCCGGTGCGCTCCTCGAGGTCCGCGCCGCCGAGGGCGAGCCACCGCTCCAGCGCCTCGGCGTAGGCGTCGTCGGCGCCCGGCGCTCCCTCCGCGAGGGCCGCGGCCCCCGCGTCCATCGCCTCCTGCGCCGCGGCGACGCCCGTGCGCCGGGCGAGGTGCGCGAGGACGTCCTCGTCGGCGCGGCGCTCGACCTCCTGCGGCAGCCAGCCGCGGACGGCGCCGGGCGGCGTCGTCGTGACCGAGCCCTCCTGCGGCTCGTCGACGCCCGCGAGCATCCGCAGCAGCGTCGACTTGCCCGCCCCGTTGGCGCCGACGAGCCCGACGACGTCGCCGGGCGCGACGACGAGGTCCAGCCCGGAGAACAGGGTGCGGTCGGCGTGCCCGGCGGCGAGGCCCCGGGCCACGAGGGTGGCGCTCATGGGCCCCATGGTCCCAGCGGCCCCGGGCCCCGGTCGACGCACTTCCGCCGCGCGCCGGAGCCCGCGGGTCGGTAGACACGGGGGTCCGCGGTGGCAGGCGCGGTCGCGCGCGACGACGTCCGCCACCGACCGTCACCCGTCCGCAGCATCGACCTCGACCTGAGGGTCATCACGACCCGCGACCCAGGAGGACACCGTGCCCTTCCTCGTCAACATGTTCCGCCGCTGGGTCCTCGTCGCCGTGGCGCTCCCGCTCGCCGGGAAGCTCCTCGGCCACCTCGCCAGCCGGATCCGCGCCAGCCGCGGCGAGAGCGGCGTCACCAAGGCGCTCGACTCCGCGAGCCGCGCCGCCTCGCGGAAGCGGCGCCGCGAGAAGCACTGACCCCGCGGGAGCCCCGGACCAGCGGGAGCACCGGACTAGCGCCGCGTCCCCCGTCCCGGGCCCGAACGGTGGGCCCGGGGGGTGGGCTCAGGCGGTGGGGTCGGTCGGCCCGGCGTCGTGCAGCCGCACGGCCAGCAGCGCGACGTCGTCCTCGGCGTCGAGCGCGAGCCGCACGACGAGCTGGTCGAGGAGCTCGGGCAGCGGCAGGTCGCCCATCTCGGCGAGCGCCGCCTCGAGCGCGGCCGTGCCCTCGCGGACGCCGAGGTCGCGGCGCTCCACGAGCCCGTCGGTGTACAGCAGCACCGTGGCGCCCGGCTCGAGGGCGACCTCGGTGTCCCCGCGCGCGAGCTCGGGCAGGACTCCGAGCATGAGGTCGCCGGCGCCGCGGAGGTCCACGACCTCGCCGTCCGGGCGCCGCAGCAGGGGCGCGGGGTGGCCGGCCCGGCTCCAGCGCAGCGTCCGCGAGCACGGCGCGTCGTCGGCGGGCTGCGCGACGTGGAGCACCACCGCCGTGGCGGTGCGGCCCGGGTGCAGCCGGTCCATGGCCCGGTCGAGGCGCTGCAGGAGGGCCGACGGCGGCTCGACGCGGTCGGCCGCGAACCCGCGGAGCATCGAGCGGAGCTGGCCCATCGTCGCGGCCGCGCCCACGTCGTGGCCCGCGACGTCGCCGATGACGAGGGTGGTGCCCCCGTCAGGAGCGTCCAGCGCGTCGTACCAGTCCCCGCCCACGCGGGCCGTGCGCGCCGCGGTGCGGTAGAGCGCCGCGAGCTCGAGGCCGTCGCGCTGGGGGAGGTCGGTGAGCATCGCCCGCTGCAGCGTCTCGGCGACGTGCTGGCGCTGCTCGAGCAGCGTGGCGCGCTGGATGGCCTGCGCCGTGTAGCCGGCGAAGACCGACAGCAGGCCCCGCTCCTCGCGGCTCATCGCGTGCTCCTCCGACCACGTGACGGCGAGGGTGCCGAGCACGGCGTCGCCCGCGATGAGGGGCAGGTGGGCCAGGGCGTGCACGCCGGCCGTCTCGAGGTCCGGCCCGAGGTCGGGGAAGTCGGCGAGGGCCTCCTCGCGGCTCTCGTGGAGGTGCGCGCGACCGGTGCGCGCCGTCGTCGAGGGCGGGGTGTGCGCGGTGAAGGGGAAGACGGCCCAGGCCTCGGCGGTCTCCTCCGGCAGCGGGGCCAGGCTCACGTAGCTCATGGACCGCTCGTCGGCGGCGATGAGCGCGATGCCGGCGAAGCTCGCGTCGAAGCCGGAGAGGGCGACGCGCGCGACGACGTCGGCCACCTCGGCCACGGTCCGCGGCCGGGCGACGGCCTCAGAAAGGCGCAGCAGGAGGTGCGCGCGGTCGAGGGCGCGCTCGAGGTCCTCGGTGAGGCGCGCCGCCTGGCGGTCGCGGGCGCGCCGCGCGTCGGTCGTGCGGGCCGCGAGGACCACCTCGCCGTCGTCGCCGGCCGTCGCCTCGCCCTCGAGCCACAGCTCGAGCCCGGAGTCGTAGCCGTCGAAGGGCGTGGGCTCCTCGACCGCGCGCGCCGTGGCGATCGCCGTGCGCAGGAGGCCCTCGCGGGCGGGCCGCAGGTCGTCGAGGTGGTGGCCGACCACGTCGGTGACGGCGCCGCCCAGGACGGCCACCGCCCCCTGGTTGGCGTAGGTGACGACGTCGGAGGCGTCGACGACCACGAGGCCGTCGCGGGCGCTGTCGAGGGCCCGCAGCAGCGAGGCCGGTGCCTGCGCCGGTGCCTCCACGTCCACCTCCTCCTCGCGCCACCGCCCCGCGGCGGCCGAGGGGGCCGAGAGCCCCCTGCCCGCCGACCCTAACGGCCGGGCGCGGTCCGCACCGGCCGCTCGGGGGAGTCCCCTCGCCCGGGGACGCCCGCGGCGGTGGCGGGCGCGGGACCGCTGCGGCCCCGGACGGAGCGCGGGT
>NZ_JABEMA010000201.1 GCF_013004605.1 Pseudokineococcus marinus | reverse complement strand
CCCGCCGACGCGCGGCCCGCGCGCGACCACCCGGGCCTCGACCTCGGGCGCCCGCCGCGGCTGCTGCCGCCCGTGCGCGAGCGCGTCTTCACCCTGCCGCGCCCGCCGGGGGAGCGGGTGAAGCGCCCGCTGCCGTGGGTCATGGTGCTCGCGCCGGCGCTCATGGTCGTGCCGATGGCGCTCATCCTCGGCAACCCCCGCTGGCTGTTCTTCGCAATCCTGTCCCCCCTCATGGCCCTCGCCAACTGGGCGTCGGACCGCCGCGGCGCGCGCAAGCGCTACCTCGACGACGTCGCCCGGTTCGAGCGGGAGACCGCCGAGGTGGAGGAGCGGGTCGCCGCCGCGCAGGCGCTCGAGGTCGCGGACCGGCGCCGTCGCAGCCCCGACGCCGCCGCCCTGCTCCTCACGGCGCTCGGCCCGGGCCGCCGGCTGTGGGAGCGGCGGCGCCCGGACCCCGACGCGCTCGTGCTGCGGCTGGGCCTCGCCGACGTGCCCGGGGAGGTCGTCGTCCGGGAGCCCGGCTTCCTCACCTCGGACGAGCCGCCGGCCCCGCGGGAGGTCCGCGGGGTGCCGGTCGAGATCGACGTGCGGGCGGCCGGCGTCGTCGGCGTCGCGGGTGCCGACGGCCTCGCGGCCGCGGTGGGCCGCTGGCTCGTGGGGCAGGCGGCGGTGCTGCACAGCCCGAGGGACCTGTCGGTCGTCCTGCTCACGGGCGCGGACGGCCGGTCGGACTGGGAGTGGCTGCGGTGGCTGCCGCACGCGCGGGCCTCTGGTGCGGCCGGGGGAGGGGCGGCGGCCGACGAGGGGCCCGTCCAGCTCGGGCACGACGCGAGCACCGTCGGCGCTCGGCTGGCCGAGCTCGGTCGGCTCGTCGAGGCCCGCGCCGCGAGCAGGCCGCGCCACGGCGCGTGGACGCCGCCGGGGCCCGACGTCCTCGTCGTCCTCGACGGCGCCCGGCGCCTGCGCGCGCTTCCCGGCGTCGTCGGGCTGCTCCGCGACGGACCGGGCGTCGGCGTCCACGTCCTCTGCCTCGAGGACGAGGTCCGCACCCTCCCGGAGGAGTGCCGCGCCGTCGTCGTCGTCCGCGAGGACGCGCTGTCGCTCTCGCGCCCGCGCGCCGACCCGGTGGACGGCGCCCTGCCCGACCTCGTCGACGACGGCTGGGCGCCCCGGGTGGCCCGCGCCCTCGCCCCCCTGCGCGACACGACGCCCGACGTCGAGGAGAGCGGCGTCCCGGCGTCGGCGCGGCTCCTCGACTGCCTGGGCCTCGACCGGCCCGACGGCGCGGACGTCCTCGCGCGGTGGCGGCGCGAGGGGCGCACCACGCGAGCCGTCCTCGGCGTCGGCTACGACGGCGTCGCGGCCGTCGACCTGCGCCGCGACGGCCCCCACGCCCTCGTCGCCGGGACGACGGGCGCCGGCAAGTCCGAGCTGCTCCAGACCCTCGTCGCGTCGTTGGCGCTCGCGAACCGGCCGGACGCGCTGGCCTTCGTCCTCGTCGACTACAAGGGCGGGTCGGCCTTCGCGGCGTGCTCGCGGCTGCCGCACGTCGTCGGCATGGTCACCGACCTCGACGAGCACCTCGTCTCCCGCGCGCTCGCCTCGCTGACGGCCGAGCTGCGCCGTCGCGAGCACGTGCTCGGCGCGGCGGGGGCCAAGGACCTCGAGGACTACTGGCGCCTGGCCGACCGGGACCCGGCGATGGTGGCCGTGCCGCGGCTCGTCCTCGTCATCGACGAGTTCGCGAGCCTCGTCGCGGAGCTGCCCGACTTCGTCAAGGGCCTCGTGTCGGTCGCGCAGCGGGGCCGCTCCCTCGGCATCCACCTCGTCCTCGCCACGCAGCGGCCCTCCGGCGTCGTCAGCGGCGAGATCCGCGCCAACACCAACCTGCGGATCTGCCTGCGCGTCACCGACGAGGTGGAGAGCCGCGACGTCGTCGACGCCCCGGACGCCGCGCACATCTCCGCGGCGACGCCGGGGCGCGCCTACGTGCGCACCGGGTCGTCATCGCTGCTGCCCGTGCAGGCCGGTCGGGTCGGCGGCCGCCGGCCCGGCAGCAGCGGGCCGGCGGTGCCGCTGGAGCCGCTCGTCAGCCCCCTGCCGTGGGAGGCGCTCGGCGGACCGCTGCCGCGCCGCCCCGCGGCCACCGGTCCGGAGGTCGAGGAGGACGCCACCGACCTCGCCGACGTCGTCGCGGCCGTCGGGGACGCCGCCCGCCGGCTGGGGGCGCCCGCCGTGCCGAGCCCCTGGCTGCCCGCGCTGCCCGAGGTCGTCGCCACCGACGCGCTGCGCGACGCGGGGGCCGGCGTCGAGGACCCGGACGCCACCACGCCCCTCGACCCCGTCGCGCTCGAGGGCCTGGACGGCGACGCGGACGCCGCCGCCGCGGCGGGGCCGGAGGGCGCCGGGTGGGCGCTCGAGGACCACCCCGGCCGCCAGGCCCAGCGGGTGCGCCGCTTCGCGCTGGGGGGCTCGGGCCACCTCTACGTCGTCGGCGGCGCCCGCACGGGTCGCACGACCGCGCTGCGCACGCTCGTCGCCGGCCTCGTCGAGCAGACCGGCGCCGGCGATCTCCACGTGCACGCCCTCGACTGCGGCAGCGGCGGCCTGCTGCCGCTGGCCGACCTGCCCCACGCGGGCGCCGTCGTGCAGCGCACGCAGACCGAGCGCGTCGAGCGGCTGCTGCGCCGGCTCGTCGGCGAGGTCGCGCGCCGCCAGGAGGTCCTGGCGGCCGGCGGGTACGCCGACGTCCGCGAGCAGCGCGCCGCCGTCGACGCCGGGCTCGACGACGGCCCCCGCCTGCCGTACGTGCTGCTCGTCCTCGACCGGTGGGAGGGCTTCCTGCCCGTGCTGGGGGAGATGGACGGCGGCCGCCTCGCCGAGGAGGTCCAGCAGCTGCTGCGCGAGGGCGCCTCCGCCGGGCTCCACCTGCTCGTCTCGGGGGACCGCAGCCTGCTGTCGGGGCGCATGGGCGCGCTCGTCGAGCACAAGCTCGTCCTGCGCCTGCCCGACCGCTCCGACTACGTCCTCGCGGGCCTGCGTACGAGCCAGGTGCCGACCGCGCTGCCGCCCGGGCGGGGGATCTGGAGCGACACCGCCGTGGAGGCCCAGGTCGCCGTCCTGCCCGGGCCGACGGACGGCGCCGGGCAGGCGGACGCCGTCCGCGGGCTGGCGCGTCGCCTGGCGGAGCGCGAGGCGGACGTCCCGGCGTCGGCGCGCGCCCCCCGCCTCGAGGCGCTGCCCGCCCGCCTCCACCTCGACGCCGCGCTCGCCGGCGCAGGGCCGCTGGAGGCGCGACCGCCGCTGTGGGTGCCGCTCGGCGTCGGCGGTGACGACCTCGACCTGCTGGGGGTCGACCTGTCGTCCTCGCCCGTCGCCGTCGTCGCGGGGCCGCCGCGCTCGGGGCGCACCGCCGTCCTGCGCGCGGCCGCCGCCGTGGCCGGTCGGCGCGGCCTCGGCCTCCTCGCCCTCGCCCCCCGTGGGGGAGGGGACCTCGTCGACGACGTCCGCCGCCTCGGCGGGGCGGCGCTGAGCGGGGGCGAGGTCCCCCTGGAGGCCCTGGTCGAGGCGCTGCGGGCCGTCCCCGGTCCGGGGCTCGTCCTCGTCGACGACGCCGAGGCGCTGCGCGAGGGGCCGCTCGCCCCCGCGCTCGCGGCGCTCGTGCGCCAGGCCCGCGACCGGTCCCTCGGCGTGCTCGTCGCCGGCGCGGCGGCCGAGCTGTCCACCGGTCTGACCGGCTGGGTGGTGGAGGCGCGGCGCTCGCGGCAGGGCCTGCTGCTGTCGCCGACGACCCTCGTGGACGGCGACGCCGTCGGCGCGCGCCTCCAGCGCAGCCAGCTCGCCCCCCGCGTGCAGCCGGGCCGGGGCCTGCTGGCCGCCGGGGGCGGCCTCGTGCCGGTGCAGGCGCCCTGGGTCGAGCCCTCGCCGGCGACCGCCGACCGCTGACCCCGCCGCCGACCCCGCCCTCGACGCGGCTCCTCCCGCTGGTCCCGCCGGTCCCGTCGGTCCGCGGACCGGCCCCGGACGCACGACGGGCCCCGCAGGAGACCTGCGGGGCCCGTCGTCGCGCCCGCGAGCGGGCGCTCGCGCCGTCAGAGGCGGACGGTGAACTGCTGGTCCACCGAGGCGAACGCCTCGGAGGTGGACCCCAGGTAGCTCCCCATCGTCTCGAGCTCGGTGACGGTGGCCCGGGCCGCCGTCGTCCAGCGCTCGTGCGCCTCGCCGAAGCTCACGGACGCCGAGTCCGTGACGAAGCCGCTGGAGACCAGCTCCTGGATCTGCCCCTGCAGGCGCGTGAGCACGGCCTCGAGCTCGTTCTTCGTCGCCGCCAGGTTGCTCGCCTGCGCCGCGAGCGCCTCGTGCTCGACGTGCACGCCTCCGCCACCAGCCATGGTGCCCCCTCCTGATCGTCGTCGCGCCCGCCGGTCGGGCTGCGACTCGGCGCTCACCGTAGGGGCGCGGCGGCCGGAGCGGGAGGGGTCGGGCGGCGCGGGCACCCGGTCCGGGGGTCCTGCGGCCGCCCCGGGCGCTCGGACGGGTGGCGGTCGCCGTCGGGACGTGGTGGCCGCGGTGACGGGCAGTAGTCTCCCGCCGCACCGTCCCTCCCTCCGCCCGGTCCGCCGGCGGACCGGGCGGGGCGACGACGAGGGGGGCACATGGCGGTCAGCACGCAGGACCGGCGGGGCGAGGCGCAGGACGCGCAGCGCGACCGCCAGCGCGCCCGCACCGCCCGCGGGCTGCGCAGCGCCCGCGAGGCCGGGCCCGGGGAGCGGCTGCCCGCGCCGCCCCGTGAGCGCCGCCCGGCCCTGGCCGCCCTCGCCGTGCTCCTCGTCGTCGGAGGCGCGGCCGTGGCCGGGCTCGCGGCGCTGCGCGCGGACGACCGCCAGGCCGTGCTCGTGGCCGGCCGCGACATCCCGGTGGGCACGCTCATCACGCGGGACGACCTCGTCGAGCAGCAGGTCTCCGCCGAGGGCGTCGACCTGGTGCCCGCAGCCGCACGGGCCTCGGTCGAGGGCAGGAGCTACGCCGTCCAGGAGATCCCCGCCGGGCGCATCCTCGACCTCCAGATGCTCAACCAGCAGGACCCCTTCGGCAACGGCGACGCCGCCGTCGGCGTGCCCGTGCCGCCGGGTCGTGTCCCGGCGCAGGGCCTGCAGACCGGCGACGTCGTCCAGCTCGTGCGCGTCGCCGACGGCGAGGGCGACGTCCTCGTCGAGCGGGCGACCGTCTCGGAGGTCGGGGGCGGCACCGACGACGACAGCGTCACCACGACGACGTCGCCGGTGGCCACCGTCCTCGTCGACCCCGACGACGCGCCGGCGGTCGCCGCCGCCGGGGCCGCCGACGAGCTGGCGCTCGTCCTGCTCGAGCGGGCGGGCTGAGGGTGCTCGTCGCCGTCGCCAGCGCCAAGGGGTCCCCGGGGACCACGGCGCTCGCCGTCCTCCTCGCCTCCCTGTGGCCGGGGGACGTCGCCCTCGCCGACGTCGACCCCGCGGGGGGCGACCTCGCCCTGCGCTACCGCGGCCCGGACGGCGCCCCCCTCGAGGAGGACCGCGGCCTGCTGTCGCTCGGCGCGGCGGTCCGCCGGGGCGCCGAGGCCGAGCTGGCCCCGCACCTGCAGCCGGTCGCCGGGGGCCTCGACGTGCTCGTCGGCGTCAGCGCGCCCGAGCAGGTGGCCGGGCTCGGACCGGTATGGGGGAGCGTCGCGAGGGCCCTGCGCCCGCACGACCGCGACGTCGTCGCCGACTGCGGCCGGGTGCTGCCGGGGGCGGCGCACCTGCCGGTGCTCGCGGGCGCCGACGCGGTCGTCCTCGTCGCGCGGCCCGACGTCGCCGGCGCCGCGCACCTGCGCGAGCGCGTGGCGG
>NZ_JABEMA010000200.1 GCF_013004605.1 Pseudokineococcus marinus | reverse complement strand
GCCGCCCCTCAGCCCGGCGGCAGCGCGCGCGGGTCCAGGCCGAAGGGCAGCTCCAGGCGGTGGGCGCGCAGGAGCGCGTCGTCGGAGAGCAGGTCGCGCGTCGGACCGTCGGCGACGACGCGGCCCTTCCCGCGCCCCCTGCTCACCTCGCCGGAGGAGGGCCTCTCGGGCCGCGGGGCGGCGCCTCAGGCGCTGACGACCACCGGGACGATCATCGGACGACGGCGCAGGCGCCCCGAGGCGAAGCGACCGACGACGCGCCGCACGACCTGCTGCAGCTGGTGGGTGTCCGTGGTGCCGTTGGCGACCGCCTGCTCGAGGGCCTGCACCACCTGCTCGCGCACCTGGTCGAAGACGACCGACTCCTCGGCCACACCGCGCGCGTGGATCTCCGGCCCGGCGACGACGGCCCCGGAGGAGGAGTCGACGGCGACGAAGACGGAGATGAAGCCCTCGTCACCGAGGATGCGGCGGTCCTTGAGGTCGGCGTCCGTGATGGCGCCCACCGACGAGCCGTCGACGTAGACGTAGCCGCACGGCACGGCGCCGGCGACGCGCGCGACCCCGTCGACCAGGTCGACGACCACGCCGTCCTCGGCGATGACGACGCGCTCGCGCGGCACGCCGGTGGCGACGGCGAGGTCGGCGTTGGCGTGCAGGTGCCGGTGCTCGCCGTGGATCGGCATGACGTTCCTCGGCCGCACGATGTTGTAGCAGTAGAGGAGCTCGCCGGCGCTGGCGTGGCCGGAGACGTGCACCCGCGCGTTGCCCGAGTGGACGACCTTGGCGCCGAGGCGCGTGAGGCCGTTGATGACCCGGAACACCGCGTTCTCGTTGCCGGGGATGAGCGAGGAGGCGAGGACCACGGTGTCGCCGCGCCCGACCCGGACGGAGTGGTCGTTGTTGGCCATCCGCGAGAGCGCCGCCATCGGCTCGCCCTGGCTGCCGGTGCACATGAGGACGGTGCGCGCGTCGGGGAGGGAGTCGACCTCCTTGACGTCGACGAGCACGCCGTCCGGCACCGTGAGGTAGCCGAGCTCCGCGGCGATCCCCATGTTGCGGACCATCGAGCGGCCGACGAGGGCGACGCGGCGGCCGGAGCGGGCGGCGGCGTCGAGCACCATCTGCACGCGGTGCACGTGCGAGGCGAAGGACGCCACGATGATGCGGCGCTCGGCGGTGCGGAAGACGCGGTCGAGCGAGGGCTCGATCTCGCGCTCGGACATCGTGAAGCCCGGCACCTCGGCGTTGGTGGAGTCGACGCAGAAGAGGTCGACGCCCTCCTCCCCGAGCCGGGCGAAGGCGCGCAGGTCGGTGATGCGCCGGTCCAGCGGCAGCTGGTCCATCTTGAAGTCGCCCGTCATGAGCACCGAGCCGGCGGCCGTGCGCACCATGACCGCGAGCGCGTCGGGGATCGAGTGGTTGACGGCGACGTACTCGGTGGCGAACGGGCCGAGCTGCTCGGTCTGCCCCTCGCGCACGGTGAGCGTGTACGGGCGGATCCGGTGCTCGCGGAGCTTGGCCTCGATGAGGGCCAGCGTCAGCGTCGAGCCCACGAGGGGGATGTCGGGCCGCAGGCGCAGCAGGTAGGGCACCGCGCCGATGTGGTCCTCGTGGCCGTGCGTGAGGACGACCGCCACGACGTCGTCGAGGCGGTCGGCGATGGAGGAGAAGTCCGGGAGGATGAGGTCGACGCCCGGCTGGTGGTCCTCGGGGAAGAGGACGCCGCAGTCGACGACGAGCAGCTTGCCGTCGATCTCGAGGACGGTCATGTTGCGCCCGACCTCGCCGAGGCCGCCGAGCGCGGTCAGGCGCAGCGCGCCGTCGGCGAGCGGGGGCGGCGGGGCGAGCTCGGGGTGGGGGTGGCTCACAGGAGTCCTGCTTCCGTCAGGGCCCCGCGCAGGTGCTCCAGCTGCTCGCCGGTGAGGGCGACCAGGGGCAGCCGCACGGTGCGGTGGGGGGTGGCACCGAGCAGCTGCGCGACGGCCGAGGCCGAGGCGGCGCCCTGGGTGCGGTTCATCATGGCGTCGACGACCGGCAGCAGCCGGACGTGCAGCGCCCGAGCGGTCGGGAGGTCCCCGGCGTCGACGGCGTCGACCATCTGCCGGTAGGCGCCCGCCGCCGCGTGGGCGACCACGCTGACGACGCCCGCGGCGCCCTGCGCGAGGTGCGCGAGGTTGAGGGCGTCCTCACCGGAGTACCAGGCGAGGTCGGTGCTCGCCATGACCTGGGAGGCGGCGAGCAGGTCGTTCTTGGAGTCCTTCACGGCGACGACGCGGGGGTGCTCGGCGAGGGCCCGCAGGGTCGTCACCTCGACCGGCGTCGCGGTGCGGCCGGGGATGTCGTAGACCATCACCGGCAGGCCGGTCGCGTCCGCCACCGCGCGGAAGTGGGCCAGCAGGCCCTCCTGCGGCGGCTTGGAGTAGTACGGCGTGACGACGAGCAGGCCGTGGGCCCCGGCGGCCTCGGCGGCCCGCGCCGCCTCCACGCTGCCCGCCGTGTCGTTGGAGCCGGCGCCCGTGAGGACGTGGGCGCGGCCGCCGACCGCCTCGAGGACGGCGCGCACCACGCGCGCCTTCTCCTCCGGGGACGTCGTGGGCGACTCCCCCGTCGTCCCGTTGAGGACGAGGCCGTCGCAGCCGGCGTCGACCAGCGAGGTCGCGAGGCGGGCGGCGCCGTCGAGGTCGAGGGCCCCGTCAGCGCCGAGGGGCGTGGCCATGGCGGTCAGCACGGCGCCGAAGGGTCGCGGGGGCGTCCTCGGGGCGTCGGGCGGGGTCGTCATCGGCACGGGGGCACGCTACCGACCGCGCGGGTCCCGGCGCCGCACCCTCCCGGCGCGCCGGTCGGGCGCCGCCGGGCTCCCGGTCGGCGAGGGCTCCGACGCCGGCGCGGTCGGGCCGTGGGCGGACGAGGCGTCAGCCGACGGGGCCTGCGGGGCCGGGGCGTCGGGCGCAAGGCCCCCCGGGGCCCCGCCGCCGGCCGGCAGGTCGACGTCGCGGCCGTGCTCGGCGGCCTCGCGGCGGCGCGCCATGGCGTCCTTGGTCACCTGGGCGTAGACGTCGACGTACTCCTGGCCGGACAGCGCCATGATCGCCCGCATCACGTCGTCCGTCGCCGCGCGCAGGACGAAGCGGTCGTCGGCCCCGCCGGCGTACCGGGAGAGGTCGACCGGGGGGCCGAAGCGCAGCCCGACGCGTCGGACCGACGGCAGCAGGCGCCCGACGGGCTGGACGACGTCGGTGCCGATCATCGCCACGGGCACGACGGGGACGCCGCTCTCCAGGGCCAGGCGCGCGGCACCGGTGCGACCGCGGTGCAGCCGCCCGTCGGGGCTGCGGGTGCCCTCGGGGTAGATGCCGAGGAGCTCGCCGCGCCGCAGGACGGCGAGACCCGTCCGCAGCGACGCGAGCCCGGCCGCGCCACCCGAGCGGTCGACCGGCAGCTGGCCGACCCCCCGGAAGAAGCCGGCGGTGAGCCGGCCCCGCACGCCCCGGCCGGTGAAGTAGTCGTCCTTGGCGAGGAAGGTGACCCGCCGGTCGAGCACGAGCGGCAGGAAGATGGAGTCGCTGAAGGAGAGGTGGTTGCTGACGAGCAGCGCCCCGCCGTGGTCGGGCACGTGGTGGCGCCCCTCCACCCACGGCCGGTACAGCGTGAGCAGCAGGGGCCCGAGCACCATCCGCTTGAGCAGCCAGTAGAGCACCGCGGCCTCCCTCGCCCGACGGCGCCGGTCGGCGCCCTCCCCTGCTGGCGCCGTCCGGCACCCCTTCCTGCCGGCACCCTCCCTGCTGGCGCCTGCCGACCCCTGCTGGCGCCTGCCGGCACCCTCCCTGCTGGCGCCTGCCGGCACCCTCCCTGCTGGCGCCTGCCGGCACCCGGGGCGCGCAGGACTCTAGGCGCTGCAGCGGGCGCCGCACCGCGCGCGGCTCGGCCCGGACCGGTCGTCACCGGCTCCCCAGCGGCCCCGCCCGGCCCCGGCAGCGCGCTGCCGGCGCCCGGGTCGCGTGCGACCATCACGGCGTGCCCCTGCGCGACCCCCGGACCGGACGACGCCGCGGCCGTCCCTCCGCCCCTGACCCGCTCGTCGTCGCGGGGGCGCAGCCGTGGGAGGGCCCGCCCGCGGCGCACCGCCCCCGGGTCGGCGCGCTGCTCCTCCACGGCTTCACCGGGAGCCCGGCCTCCGTGCGGCCCTGGGGCGAGGCCCTCGCCTCCGCCGGGCTGCACGTGGCCGTGCCCCGCCTGCCCGGGCACGGCACGAGCGTGGCCGACCTCGACCGGACGACGTGGCACGACTGGTACGCCCTGGCCCGCGCCGACCTGCTGCGCCTGCGCGAGCGGTGCGACGTCGTGCTCGTGGGCGGCCTGTCCATGGGCGGTGCCCTCGCCCTGCGGCTCGCGGTCCACGAGGCCGCCTCCGTCGACGCGCTGGCGCTGGTCAACCCCGCCGTGCTGCTCGGGGACCCGCGTCTCGCCGCGCTGCCGCTGCTGCGCCTCCTGCGCCGCGACGTGCCGGGGGTCGCCGACGACGTCGTCCTCGAGGGCCGCACCGAGGTGGGCTACGACCGCGTCCCCCTGCGCGCGCTGTCCTCCTTCGTGGGCCTCATGGCCGGCGTGCGCGAGGAGCTGCCCCGCGTTCGGCAGCCCCTGCTCGTCGCGTCCTCGGCGCACGACCGCGTCGTGCCGACGAGCAGCGCCGCCCTCGTGCGCACCGCCACCTCCTCGCGCGACGTCCGCGACGTCCGCCTCCCGCGCAGCGGCCACGTGGCGACGCTCGACCACGACGCGCCCCTGGTCGTCGCCGAGACCCTGCGGCTCGCGCGCGACGTCGCCGGGTCCACCGGGGCGGGGTCCACCGGGGCGGGGTCCACCGGAGCGGGGTCCACCGGGGCGGCGCCCACCGGAGCGGTGGCGTGAGCGGGCGCCCCGAGGACGCCGCGGGCGGGCGCGGCGAGGACCCGGTCGACGTCGACGCCGCCTGGGCCGACATCGTCGCCCGCTGGGGCGAGCCGGCGGCCGAGCCCGGGCACCCGCGCGGCGGGCCGCAGGTCGACGGCGGGGACGGGCTCGACGGCGGGGCGGGTGACGCTCGGCTGGACCCGCCGCGCGGCGAGACCCGCCCCGACGGGCCCCGCCCCGACCAGGCCCACCGCCACCAGGCCCGCCCCGACAGGGCCGGCTCCGCCGATCCCCGGCCCGACGTCGGGGACGCGGCCGACGCCCGTCCCGGCCCGGGCCCCGAGCCCACGGCCCCGCGGGCGTCCGGCGGGCCGGTGGCGCGCGGGTGGGACGACGTGCCCCTGCGCGCGCCGGGCGAGGACGACCCGTGGCGGTCGGCCCCGGCGGGCTCGGACGACGTGAAGGGCCGCGGGGACGGCGACGGGGACGGCGAGGAGCACTTCACCCCGCCCGAGCCGGTGCCGGGGCCGCCGACCCCGCTCGTCACGCGCCTCGCGTGGGCCGGCGCGGTGGCCGGGCCCGCGGTGCTCCTGCTGTGCGCCCTGGTGTGGCGGGACGCCCCCGCCCTCGTCGTCGCGGCCGCCGTGGTCGCCTTCGTGGGCGGCTTCGGCGTCCTCGTGGCGCGCCTGCCGCGCTCCCACGACGACGACGACGGCGCCGTGGTCTGAGCTCCTCGCCCGGCGCCCGTCCCCCGTCGGGCAGGCCCCCGTCATGGCGTGCGCAGCCCGTCGGGCGTGAGGAGCCCGTCAGGCGGCGGGCACCTCCAGCTCGGCGACGAGCGGCGCGTGGTCGCTCGCCCCCGCCGCGTCGAGCACCTGCGCCGAGCGCACGCGCGCGCCGCGCACGAGGAGGGCGTCGATGCGGGCGCGGGAGCCCGCCCGG
>NZ_JABEMA010000020.1 GCF_013004605.1 Pseudokineococcus marinus | reverse complement strand
GACCGCGCGGGCCTCGGGGCGCAGCCACCCCCGGCCGCTGAAGTCCGCGAGCGCCTTGTTGACGGTCTCGCGGGAGGCGCCCATGGGGGGGCAGTAGCCACCAGCGCAGCCCGGCCAGTGATCGTCAGCGGGACGCTGACCGGAGGTCGATCCCGAGTGGGACGACGGCGGGGGAGCGGCGGCGAGGTGCTCAAGCTGCCGTCGCGTCGCCGGCAGGCGGTCGTCTACCGGACAGCCTGCGACGTCACCGGGAGGACAGCTACAAGTCGTTGAGGACGCTTGAGGCAGGCTGCTGGCCAACCGACCAAGTGGGTGCGCCGCTGACTGCCGGAGCGGTCACGAGAGACGGAGACAAAGCGCATGAGTCAGCACGACAGGGGGACGAGGCCCGTGCGCCTCGTCAGCTGGCGCCACCGGCTGACCGTTGCCGCGCCCTGCTTACTCATCACGCTCGCGGCGCTCATGGCTCTCGTCGAAGCCCCGGACGGCTACGACTGGCTGGGCGCCAGCTTCGCGGCCGTCTTCGCGGTCCTCACCGTACGAGCGCTTCGGCTGGGTGTCGCCGTCTCTGACGTCACGATCACCGACCACGCGCTGCTGTGGACGCCGCGCTATCGGCTCGCAGAGGTGCAACGGATCCGCAGCGAGAGTTTCGACTGGTACCTCGTTGCGGCGTCTTACGCGCCCAGTAAGAAGCATCGACAAGCAGTCCTCTACCTCACCCACGACCGCCGTCGCCGCGTCCGCTCGGTCGCGCTCGGTGGGCGACGTACCGCCGACCTCGTCAACCTCGTCTTCGACGAGCACGTCGCCCCCCGCGGGCGTTCAGCTCAGGCACGAGGTCAGTAGCCGATCGCCACCCGGTCAGCGTGTCAGCGACGACGCGACCGATGGCGCGCCTCCCTATCGGTCGTGTTTTGCCCTGTTGCGCCTGTGAAAGCGCTGAGGGCGCCGTCTCCTTCAGCTCATCTACCGGCGGTGGGCGCGAGGGATGGCCACGATGAGGCGCATGTCAACGCCTCGCGAGCTTGCCCCGACGGCCCACTCGACGGCGGCCTTGCGCCGGCGGGTGGCTGGCGCCGCCGCGGTGTCCGTCGCGTGGTGCCTCGCCCTGCTGCTAGTCATCGACCCATGGTTCACCGTGACCAGAGATATCTCGGCCTTATACAGCCGCGGGGCGGGAGGGTCCTCCTTCTTCCTGTGGATCATCGGCATCCTCGTGGCCGCAGGTGTCCTGGCCTGGCTGGTGGCGGTCGTCCTCGTCGCGACCCTGGCGGGGAAGATGGACAGCGGCCAGCGCCGGTCGCTAGGTATTGCTTGCGCCACAGGCGTCGTCGGTACCGTCATGATGGTCACGACGCTGCTGTACGGACCGGTGAGCTTCGCGCAGTACCACCGGGCGGAGGACCTCGGCATCGCGCCCCCGACCGGGTCGATCAGTCCCGCGGCCGTGGCCACCCTGGTCATCGGGATCGTGGCGCTCGTCGCCGCCGCCGTCGTCGGCGGCAAGGCCTCGCAACCGACGGCGGAGACTAGGCCCCGCACTGCCAGCAGCATCGCGCCGACAACCAGCAGATGACCATCAAGACGTGGACTGCCGCGGTGCTGTTCCGGCCACCTGCGCTCGCCCTGACGATCGCTGACCGGACGACGATCGCTGACCGGACGACGATCGTCAGCGGACACCGGGGACTCGGTTGCTGCACCAGCGCCGGGCACCGGCGAAGACGCCAGCAGTGAGGCCAGAGGCGGACCGCCATCGAGCGTCGACGGCTCAAGGCGACCGCCATCCGGACGCCGCGACCCACGGGGTGGCGGGCCGCGGGCTTAGCCTCGCCGGATGCGATGGCTACCGGCAGCGATGCGACGCACGCCGACGCCGCAGGTGGCGCTCCTGCTCCCCGCCCCGCTGGACGCTGATGTCGACGGCCTCCTCGCCGACGGGCACTTCACCCGCGCCGTCCGCCTGGTGCGCGAGCGGTCCGGTACTGACTTGCTGACGGCCACGCGCGCCGTCCGGCACCGACAGGACGACCAGCAACTGCCGTAGCCGGCCATCCGGCAGCCTTCGGGCGCGGCAGCCGAAGATCTCTCTGCTGGACGGCGCAGGACTTCCAACACGCTGCTCGGTCCCTACTGTGGTCGGCATGGCCCCTCGAGCAGACCGCTGGTCGCCGAGCCCGACCGCGCTCACGGCCGCGTGCATCGTCGGCCTGTCCGTGAGCGCGAGCATCCTCATCCTGCTCGTCCCGACCCTGCTCAGGCCCGATGCGCAGGTCCACCCACTGGTCGTCGTCGGCCTCGTAGCGCTCTGCGCCGCCTTCACGACCGGCGTGCGTTACTGGCGCCCCCAGGCACCACAGTCCGACCTCAGTTGAGAGCGCACTGCTACACGAGCCGGTGACGGTGGTACCCGTGGCGTCCATGCGAGGTGACCGGATGAGGATCCGTTGCGGGACGCCCTGGGGGGAGCCAGCGCCGAGCTCTCCGAGCTGGCTGGAGGTCGCCGGCAAGCGGTCGGCTGCTGGGACGACGTGCCGGCGGACGGTCAGCGCCGCCAGAGCAGGTGGTGGACGACTCCGCTGGGGCTGGGGACGACGTCGTGGTGGTAGCGGTCGTCGAGCTCGTCGGGGGAGGCCCAGAGCCGGGTGCCCGCTCCGAGCTCCAGCGGGGCGACGGCGACGTGGAGGGTGTCGACGAGGTCGGCCTCGAGGAAGGCGCGGATGGTCTGAGCGCCTCCGCCGAGGCGGACGTCGCGGCCTCGGGCGGCCGTCCGTGCCTGGTCGAGGACCTCCTCCAGGGGGCCGTCGACGAAGTGGAAGGTCGTGTCGGCGAGGGTGAACGAGGGGCGGTGGTGGTGGGTGAGGACGAAGACGGGCGTGTGGAAGGGCGGCTCGTCGCCCCACCAGCCCTGCCACTCGTGGTCGGTCCACGGGCCGCGGTGCGGGCTGAACTTGTGGGCGCCCATGATCTCCGCGCCGATGTCGTGGTGGAAGTCGCGGGCCAGGTGGTCGTCGAGCCCACGGCTCCCCCCTGGGGCGGTGCGGCCCGGGAAGCTGGCGGTGGGGAAGACCCAGGACAGCAGGGTGCCCGGGTCGGCGTGGCCGAAGGGCCGTTCGAGGCTCTGGTCCTCGCCCGCGCCGTAGCCGTCGGCGGAGACGGTGAAGTTCTGGACCTTCAGCAGCTGCGGCATGACGCTCCTCGTGTCGGTTGGAGTGTCGACCGAGGGCGGCGTCCGTGCTCATCGCCACCTGCGCCGCGCGTGGCGCGCCGTGCACGACTCGACCGGCGCGGCAGCAGCCGACTGCCGGCTAGCCGGAAAGCGATCCGCGGTGGAACGGCTAGCGGTGTGAGGGACGTCGTCGCGGGCGGCAGACCAAAGGCCCGCTCGTAGGCTCGCCGCCATGGCCACGCCAGGGCACGCGGTAGTCGGACAGGACGGCTGGCTCGGCCTGTGGAACGCCCGAGACCTCGGCGGTACGCGCGCTGGGAGCGGAGACGTCATGCGTGAGGGCGCGCTGGTGCGCTCCGAGGCGCCGGTCCTGCTTGACGAGCTCGGCTGGAACCAGGTGGCCGCCCACGGCGTGCACACTGTCGTCGACCTCCGGACGTCCCAGGAGGCCGCCGAGAAGCCGAGCACGCCCGGTGGGGTGGACGTCGATGTCGTCAACATCTCGCTCGAGGAAGGGCTCGAGGACGACGAGCAGTTCTCCGCATGGTCGAGCAGCAGGCTGATCGGCACGCCGCTGTACTACGAGCCCTTCCTCCAGCGGTGGCCCGAGCGGTGCGTGCAGGCGCTGCAGGCCGTGGCGGAAGCCGGGCCCGGTGGGGTGCTGGTGCACTGCGCGAAGGGGCGGGACCGCACCGGCCTGGTCGTCGCGCTGGTCCTGCTGGTGTGCGAGGTGGGCGTCGAGGAGATCGTCGCGGACTACGCCGACAGCGGGCGCCGCCTCGCCGGGCCGATCGCGCGGGCCGCGGGTGCACCCGACGAGAGCGAGGAGACCCGGCGGGTGCTGGCCAACCATGGCTTCATCGACGCCGCTGCGGCGATGCGGCACTTCCTGCGGACCGCCGACCCCCTCGGTCGGCTGCGCGCTGCCGGCCTGCGTCCCGGAGACGAAGCCGCCCTCCGCGCGCGGATGCTGAGGGGCGCCGGCTCTGACGCTCGGTGACCGGCAGGGGATCGACAGCGGGACGCTGCCCGGCCAGCGATCGCAGGCCGGTCAGCTTCCCCAGGTGATGGGTCAGACGCGCAGTGCGGGGAGTTGCACCTTCCGTAGCGGCATGTGGTCCGGTGAGGTCACGTCCCGCTCCGCCGAGGAAGGCCCCGCTCATGTCCGTACCCTTCACCCCGCCGCGTCAGGTCAGGATCGGCGACGCGGCAGCGTTCGTCGGCACAACAGCCCGGGCGATCCGTCACTACCACCAGATCGGCCTGCTGCCCGAACCCGAGCGAGGCAGCGACGACCGCCGCCGCTACGGCTACGAGGACATGATCCGTCTGCTGTGGATCCGCAAGATGGCCGACGCCGGGATCCCCCTGGACGACATCCGCGACGCCTTCGCCGGCACGTCCCTCGCCGGTGCCGAGGGCGACCACGACGTCGAAGTCGTCCTGGTCCGGCTGGAGAGCACGCTCGCCGCCCGAGCAGAAGAGCTGCAGCGGCAGCGGGCTGCCGTGCAGCGCATGCGCACCCGAGGCAGCAGAGCAGGGCTGCTCTCCGACGTCGTCACCGACCGCCTCAAGAGCCTGCCCGAGGGCTCCCTGCGCCAGGCCGACCTGGACAGCCTCCTGGTCATGGAGCGGATCTTCGGCCCGCTCGGCGCGGCCCTCAACGCCACCCGCTTCATCGCCCTGGCCACCCACCCGGGACTGCGCGAGCAGTCCGACCGCGTCGAGGTCGCCGAGGAGGCCCTCGACGACACGGTCGCTGTCGACGACCCCCGCGTGGCCCAGGTGGCTGCCGCACGGCACGCCTTGGAGCTGGCGCTGTACGCCGTCATCGAGAGCTCAGGCCTGGCGCAGGACGAAGAAGCCCTTCTCGACTCCTGGGATGCCCTGCGCCCCGACCCCGATCCCGCAGGCGGGGGCGAGGATGACGCTGCCCGAGGCTCCGGCGGCGCCCGGATCTCCATGGGGTTGGTCGACGGCGCGGGAAGGATGCCCTACGACTGGTCCCCGGCCCGCCTGCGGTGCATCGAGCTCACCGAAGAGCTGGCCACCCGCGAGCCACCCGCCCCGTGAAGGAGGCAGGACCGCTGCACGAGTCGGTGACAGTGGACCGGTAGGTCCATGCGACATGCCCGATTGAGGACTCCAGTGCTCGTGCGCCTCGACGACGAAGCCTGCCCGGGTGAGCATCGGCTCGAGCAGCCAGGTGAAGGTCCAGTGCTCGTCGCGGACGTGCTCCTCGTGCTCCGCCCGCGTCCAGGCGCCCTCGGTCTCGAGGTCCCCCTCGGCACCGGTGGCGCACCACGCCTCGAACATGGCCTCGGCGCCCGCGGGCGCGGTGTCGTAGACGACGTCCCACAGCCGCAGCAGCCCGCCGGTGCGCATCGCCTGGCGGAGGCGGTGCAGGGCGACGGCCTTCCAGGCGTCGGGCAGGTGGTGCAGCGCGTAGCGGGAGTAGACGACGTCGGCCGGGGCGCCGGTGTGCTCGTAGGTGAGGAAGCCGGCGCGAGCCACCTCGACGTCGTCGACGCCGCTGGCGGCGATCTTCTCGGTGAGGACCTCGAGCATCACGGGGGAGACGTCGACGGCCACCACCCGGGCGCAGTGCGGCGCGGCCGCCAGCGCCAGCTGGCCGGTGCCGGCGCCGACGTCCAGCAGGACCGAGTCGGGTCCCGAGCCCCATCGGCGCAGCAGCTCGACCTCGCCGGTGGCGTCGGCGTCCTCCTTGCCGTCGTAGCGGCGCACGTGCCCGGCGTCGAGGTTCTCGCGGCCTGCGGTGGTGACCTCCTCGAGCATCCAGCCTGGACGGGTGCGGGCACGGGTCGTCGGCGACGTCACCTGGGCAGTCTGTTGCGCGTCGCGCACGAGGGGAAGCGATGCCCGGCGCCCGCAGCGGGCAGGGCCCCCGGTGCTCCGGCGCGGTGGTCCGGTAGGCCATCGCCGAGCACGACGCTCCAGAGCCCCGACCCGCTGCATCGGGATTCCGCTACATCAGGAACCTGCCCACCTCGCTGCCGTCGGCGGCGTACCCGACGAGAGTGGGTCGGTCGTCGGGCTCCCGCGACGGCGAGGGGTACCAGCCGAAGAGGTAGCCTTCCGCCAGCACCACGGGGTAGACGGCGCCGTCCGTGTCGACGAGCTCGCCGGTGACGGCGTCACCGGCGTGCGCCCACCACACGACAGCGGTGTCGCCGTACATGATCGTGTCGAGGCCGAAGGGGCGGGTGCTCGGCGCTTCGTGGCAGAAGCTGCCGCCGTCGTTGAAGTCGTCGGGCAGGTCAGCGGTCGCGCTGCTGGCTGTCTCGAAGACCGTTGCCACACAGGTCATGCCCTCGCTGCTGGTGCTGGCCAGCACGCTGAAGGTCCCGTCGTAGGGACCGGGCGCCGTCACGACGCGGGTCGCCGCCGCCGGGTCGACCGGACCGCCGAGGGTCTCGGCCCAGTAGCCGTAGGCGTCCACGAAGGCCCGCTCCTTGATCCCGTCGTCGATGGCCACGGCAAGCCCGGGCGCGGCCATGAGGGCGAGGGCGGCGACGCCCGCGACGGCGGCCCGCTTCGTGCGTCGAGGCACTGCCGCCTGCTGCTCGCCGGTCCGGCGGTCGGCCAGGATCCGCGCGAGCACGGACCGCTGCTCGTCAGCGGTCCACACGACGTCCAGCGACGGCTCCGGCCGCACCTGGCGCAGCACGGTGAGTCGGTCGTCGTTCACGGGGCGCTCCGGGGGCTGAGGACGGGCAAGGGGTCGTGCGCGTCGGTCGCGGACTGGTGTCCTCGGAGGCGACGGCGGGCGCGGTGGAGGCGGACGTGGAACGTGGGCACCGAGCAGCCGGCCACGCGGGCGGCGTCGGCTGGCGCCAGTCCGTCCCAGGCGACGAGCAGGAGGGCTTCTCTCTCCTTGCCGGTCAGGGCGGCCAGCGCGGCGAGGACGTCCGCGCGTTCGGCGACGACCTCGTCGACGCCGGGCGCTGGGACGGCGAGCTCGTGCAGCCGGCTGATCTCGTGCTCGAGGACCCCGCGGCGGTAGCCGGACCGGTGCTGGTTCCTCACGGTGTTGCGGGCGACGACCAGCAGCCACGGCAGGGGATCGCCGGGCACGTCAGCGAGGCGTCGCCACGCCACGAGGAAGGTCTCCGAGACGACCTCCTGGGCGAGGTGGTGGTCGGTGTGCCGCAGCGCGTACGCGAGCACGCGCCCGGCGTAGGCCTCCCACAGGGCGGTGAAGCGGACAGCGTCGGCCCCCGGTGGTGAGGGGTCAGTCTGCGCCGGGCTCATACCCAGCAATGTCCGCCAGAGGGCCGTCCTTACGGGCGCGACCCGGGCGCGTGTCGTGGACGTCCCGGCAGCCGGTCCCGAGTGACCGGGTCCAGCACCACCGAGCCGTGCCGGTCCGAGACGTCGACCACTCTCCTGGAGATCAGTCGTGCGCGCCGAGCAACCTTTCGTCCTCCTGATCCGTGTTCAGGGTGTGAGGGCCACGGAGGTAGGACCAGACGACGACGGCGGAGCCGTCGAGGCCGACGACCTCGCCAGCGGGTGGCGGGGCGGGTGGAGCGGCTCGCGGGACGAGCAGTTCACGGCCTTCATGCGCGGCGCCTCGCCCGTCCTCGGGCGACTCGGGTGGTTGCTGACCGGAGATCGTCACCACGCCGAGGAGCTGGTCCAGCAGGCTCTCGTGCGCACCTACGCCGCCTGGCCGCGCGCCAGCGCGGACGACCCGATGGCCTACGCCCGGCGGGTGATGGCCAACGCCCGCATCGACTCCTGGCGCAAGCTGCGCCGCGAGGTGGCGCCCCTCGAGGAGGAGGCGGCAGGCACCGCGACCTCGCCGTCACGCGAGCACGCCCTGGCCGAACGGGACGCCCTGGTCCGCGCGCTGCGCCAGCTCAGCGCGCGCCGCCGTCGCGTCGTGGTCCTGCGCTACCTCATGGACCTGTCCGAACGCGAGGTCGCCGACGACCTCGACGTCTCGGTCGGCACCGTGAAGTCGACCGCCGCCCGCGGCCTGGCCCAGCTCCGCGGCCTGCTCACCACCGACACCTCCCCGACACAGCCCTCGACCCTTCCCGCCACCACCCGCCCCGGAGGAGTGCGATGACCCACGACGACGACTTCGTCACCCACCTGCAGGCGATGGCCCGCGAGACCCCTGCCATCCACGTCGACGACCAGCAGATCCTGCGCGCCGGCCGCCGCCGGCGGGTCGCCCGCCGCAGCGGCGTCGCCGCCCTCGCCCTCGCAGCCGTGGCCACCTCGGCGGCCGGTGTCCAGGCGGTGCTGCCCGACTCCGGTGACGGACGGCCCGCGCCGGCGGCAGGTGACCCCAGCGCGACCGCCACCCAGGCCGAGGACGAACCGGCGGGCGTGGTCTTCGACCCCGCGGCCGGGACGGTCGTCTCGCCGCTGGACGCCTGGGACTGGACGCCCCAGGACTACGCCATCCAGTACGCGGCGCTGGAGCACTTCCGCGCCACCTGCCTCGCCGAGGCGGGTGTGCCCGGCTACGAGGGCGTCGCCCAGCAGGTCAGCGTGCCGGTGATCCCCGACGACGGCTTCCAGGTCTACGGGCTGTGGCAGCAGTCCCAGCTCGACGGCCTCGGGTACACCCCCCGACCCGACCCCGGCGACGTCGCCCCGAGGTCGGCCTACGACGGCACTCCGAAGGACGGCAGCGACCTCGACCAGGCCCTGGCCTGCATCGCCCAGGCCGACGAGGCGGGCCTGGTCTACGACGAGAACCTCATCGAGGACCAGGGCCCGCCGATCCCCGACCTCACCGACCAGAGCCAGGCCGTCGCCGAGGACTGGGCCCAGTGCGTGCGCGCCGACGGCGTCCGGACCCAGGCCGGCGAGGAGGGCTTCCCCGGCCTCCTGCCCACCATCCCCGAGGACGCCACCCCCGAGGAGCTGCGCCGCATCGCCGAGGTCGACCTCGGCTGCAAGGACGAGCTCGGCAGCGTCGAGGCCCTCGCCGCCCTCGCGGGCCAGTGGCAGGGCGAGCACATCGCCGACGCGCAGGGGCGCCTCACCCAGATCCGTGACGCCCAGGCACCCGTGCTCGCCGCCGCCGAGGTCTACCTCGACGCGCACGGCATCACCGTCCCCCCGCACGACCCGGCGACCAGCTGATCCCGGCACGCCGTCCGGCGAGCGATCGGGGCGACGGCGCGTCCGCGGGGAGGTCGGTCGCTGACGACGTCCCGAGGGCCCGGCTCGCTCGCCGTCCGGCTGCCAGAATGCCGTCATGGCCGTCCACCACCCGGCGACGATCGTGCCCGGCAAGTCCCATCTCCTGCAGGCCTGGGTCCCCCTCCAGCCGTGGGCCTCCGGCACGGACACCTCGACGCTGAGCCGGCTGGGCTCCTACCGCTTCGACGACCCCGCCGGTGAGGTAGGCATGGAGACCCACCTGCTGGGCACCGCCGACGGGCAGGTGCTGCAGGTGCCGCTCACCTACCGCGGCGCGCCGCTGGAGTCCGCCGCAGCGTCGCTGGTCACCACGATGACGCACACGACGCTCGGCGACCGGTGGGTCTACGACGCCCGCCACGACCCCGTCTACCTGACCGCGCTGGCGGTCACCGTCGCCACGGGTGGCCGCGAGGCCGACCTGTTCGAGGCCACCGAGCGGGGCCTCGTCCTGGAGCCCGGCACCACCCACGTGCTCGGCAGCGGCACCTCGTCGGCCGGCGGCGGACCCGACTGGTCAAGGGCTGCCGTGGACGTCGAGGGCACGACCACCCGGGTGCGGGCGGCCGGCGACGTCCTCACCCTCCTGCACGTGCCGACGGACGGGACGCGCAGGTCTGCTCACGCGCTGGTCCTCACCGGCACCTGGCCGGGGCAGGACGTGCCGCTGGTGCTGGCGACGCTCGCGCGGTCCACCTGAGGGGACGGCTGCCGCGCGCTCGTGCGCCAGTCGTCGCGCGCAGGTGGCTGGTGACATGACGGGGACGGCGAGCATGAGATCCGGCGGGACCCGCCGTCGTGCCGGCGTTCCGCTCAGCTCGGGTCGTCGTGGGAGCGGAGAGTCAGCTCACTGCTGAAGGCGCTCTGCGGCTCGACGCCGCGGCCCTCACCCGGATCGGCGCTTGCCGGCCAGGCTCTGACGGCGCGGTACGCGTAGCCGTCCTGCTCCGCCGCCTCCCACTCCAGCTCGACGCGCTGGCCCACCGCCAGGCTGCGGAAGCCCTCGACGGCGACGCTCGACCAGTGCGTCCAGCACCCGCCGGGCGTCTCGGGCGCGTCGAGGACGCCCCAGCCGCCGACCTCGTCCCACTCCCGGACCACCGCCGCGACCGCCATGGGCGCATGCTGCCCGAGCCGGGCGTCGAGCGACCGCCGCGCGGCCCCGCCATGACGTCGAGGGTGCGGCGCCGACCGAGGTCGCCGTCGTGGGCGGTGCGCGTCAGCGCCGGCCGGGCGTGCGGCGTCGGCCGTGCGCACGGCCGACGGCGACGCCGGCAGCGACGCCCAGGGCCAGCGGCAGCACGGCGACGACACCGTCGAGCGGCACCAGGGCGTCGAGGGCGTAGGTCGCGAGCACGCCGACGACAACCGCCGTCGCCACGGCGATCGCGGCGCTCGTCCCGCCCCAGCCGGAGGGCTGGTCGTCGTCCCGCCTCGCGCCCATGTCACGACGGTAGGCGGGGTCTGGACGGTTCGTTGCTCCTGGCGCCGCGGTGGCAGCTCGCAGCAGCGCTCCCCGACGGGACTCGCGTGTCGCTGCCGAAGGCCCGAGATGGTCTGCAGCGCAGCGACGCAGATGCTGCGAGCGTCGCGCCGGGCGGACTCTCAGAGCTCGACGGGCATGCCGGGGTGGCCGCGAGGCGCGACCCACAGCAGCGAGGACGTCGTCGTGCGCCCGATGGAGAGGGCTGTGCGCAAGGACGGCCGGTTGCCGGGGTGCACGGTGCCCCAGAGCACGTCGCCGGGTCGCGCGGGCAGCTCGTCGACCAGGCGCTGCAGGACGGCGGCGGCGAGCCGGCGCCCGCGGTGCCGGCTGTCCAGGCACAGCTCCCTGACGGTGGACCCGACGAGGCCGTGGTCGTCGTCACGGGCGGCGGCGACCACTCCCGCCACCTGCCCGTCGACGACGACCTCGAAGAGCAGTCCCTCCTCGGCGCACGCCGACAGCGACGCGACGCTCTCGGCGGCGGCCCACGCCCGGCTCTGCGGTCGTCCGGCGGCCAGCTCGGCGTAGGCGGCCTCCGCGCGCTCCGCAGCCCCTCCGGGGTCCGTCGGGCGCAGGCGGACCGAGGGGTAGGAGCCGGCTCGCGGGCGAAGGAGGAGATCCTCGACGCGGCCGGCCACCACGTGCAGGGCCGGGCCGCAGCGGCCGAAGCGGTCGTCCGAGCCGAGGGCGGCGAGCAGGCCCGCCCCGTCGGGGACCTCGATCCGCAGGGACACCGGCCTGAAGGGCGCGTAGGCGGGCAGCACGGTGCCGGCGACCAGCGCGAGGCCGTCGGGCGTCGGCGGGGCGGTGGTCGCGACGACGTCGACGAAGGGGCGGGCGACGTCGCCGAGGCGGAAGCGCAGGTGCGTCACGGCCCACCCGCCGCCCGGCAGCTCGACGGCGCGGTTGGCCCAGTCCAGCGGGTCGGGAATGCCGGGCAGGCCGACGGCGTCGCGGAAGGCGCGGCCGAAGCCGACGTCACCGACCCACCGGGCCTCGTCCGCCAGCGCCGCGCGGAGGTGCCGGCACAGGTCCTGCTCGGAGTACCAGCCCCGCACCGTGCTCGACGTCCACGCCGATCGTGCCCTCACCATCGCGTCGAGCAGGTCTCCCACAGGCGGACCCTCGCAGGTCTGTCGGGAGGCATGGCGACGTCCCGACCGAGCGATCGTCGGCGGACGGCCAGCAGTGACCGCCAAAGAGATGCTTGACGGTGGGCGGGGGGAGGTCGCAGACTCCGCCGTCGTGGACGGAGGAGACGTCAGCCCGGCACCCGAGGAGCTCTCGAGCCTGCGGGTGGTGGCCCACCCGCTGCGGCTGCAGCTGCTGTCGCTGCTGACCGGATCGGCGATGAGCGCGGCGGAGGCGGCCCGGCACCTCGACCAGACCCAGGCCAACGTGAGCTACCACCTGCGGCGGCTGCACGCGGCGGGGCTGCTGGAGGTGGCCGGCCACGAGGTCGTGCGCGGCGGTCGTGCGGTCCGCTACCGGCACGTGCCCTCCAGCGGGCAGCGGCTGTCACGGCGAGACCCCTCCGACGAGCGGGCGCTGGTCGCGGCCCTGGGCGCGGAGCTGTCGCGGCGCACCGCCCAGCGAGCCCCCGACGGCGAGGGCGCCTTCTCCGACGCCGAGGTGTGGGTCGAGGAGGCGACGTGGACCGAGGTGCTCGAGCTGGTCCGGCGCGCGGGGTCGCTGCTGCACGAGGGTGCCCGGGCTCCGCACGCGGACGGCGCCCGCCGCGTCAGCGCCCTGCTCTACGTCTTCGAGATGCTCGCCGGGCCTGGTCCGGCCGACGACGGTGATCCGGCCGACGACGGCGAGGGCGGTCCACGTGCCGGCGGGGGCGGACCGGCGGCCGAGACCCCGCAGGCCCCGGCGTGAGCACCACGACCACCGGGTGGCGCGCCGACGCCGCAGTGCTCGCTGTGCAGCCCTTCCGGCGGCTGTTCGCCTCCCGGCTGGCGGCGGTGCTCGGCAACGCGATGGTCGCCGTCGCGCTGGCGTTCGGGCTGCTGGACGCCGACGGGTCCGGCGCCGGGCGGGTGGGTCTCGTGCTGGGTGCCCGGGTCGTCGCGCAGATGGTCTTCCTGCTCGCCGGGGGAGTGCTCGCCGACCGCTGGCCCCGCCGGTCGCTCATGGCGGCCGCCGAGCTCGTGGCGGGGCTGTCCCTGGCCGGTGTGGCCGCGCTGCTGCTCGTCGGAGACCCGCCCCTGGGGTGGGTCCTGGCGCTGATGGCCGTCAACGGCGCCGCGTCGGCGCTCTACATGCCGGCCGCGGCGGGCATCGTCCCCACCCTCGTGCGCGCCGGCCAGCTCCACGGGGCCAACTCGCTGCTGCGGCTGTCGGAGAACGTGGGCGCCGTCGTCGGCGCCGCCCTCGCGGGCGTCCTCGTCGCCGCGGCCGGCGCGGGGTGGGCGCTGGTCGTCACCGCCGTCCTGTACCTGGTCTCCGCCGCCCTCCTGGCCGGGATGCGGGCGACGCACGTCCCGCGGGCGGAGCCGCCGACCCTGCTGGGCGACCTGGCGGGCGGGTGGCGCGAGACCGTCTCGCGCCAGTGGGTGTGGGTGGTCGTCGTCCAGTTCTCCGTCGTCAACGCCTGCTTCTCCGGCCTGACCCGGGTCCTCGGCCCTGTCGTGGCCCTGCAGGAGTACGCCGGGCCCGCGTCGTGGTCGCTCGTCCTCACCGCCGAGGCGGTCGGCCTGCTCGTCGGCGGGGCGGTGGCCCTGCGGGTGCGGCCCCGTCGGCCGGTGCGCGCCGGGGTCCTGTCCGTGCTGCTCCTCGTCCCGCCGCTGGTGCTCCTGGCCCTGCAGGCGCCGGTCCTGCTCGTCGCCGCGGCGATGGCCCTCGGCGGCGTCGCCGTCACCGTCTTCGACGTCCTGTGGGCCACCGCTCTGCAGCAGCACGTCCCCGGAGAGGCCCTGTCGCGCGTCTCCTCCTACGACGCCCTCGGCTCCTTCGCCCTGGCGCCCGTGGGTCTGGCCCTGGTCGGGCCCGTCTCCGCCGTCCTCGGCACCCCGGCCACCCTGCTCGCGGGCGCCGGGCTCGTCGCCGTCGCCACGCTGGCCGCTCTCGCCGCCCCCGGCGTCCGCCGCCTCACCGCCGTGGACCGTTGACGACCGGCGTCGGGGGCCGTCGTCCTGGCGGTGCGGACGACCGGGAGCGCCGGTGAGGGACCGGTCTCGCCCCTCGGCGTCGCAGCGGTCCTCACGCTGAGGCGTCCGGGTCTCGGCCCGGCAGGCGGACGAGCCCGGGACCGGGCTCCTGCGAGCTCGGGGCCTCCTCGAGGTCGACGACGACGTCGCGGTCGTCGGCCCGGCTCGCCGCCCGTCCGAGGGCCTCGGAGACGTCCTCGGCGCCGGACGTCGCCCGCGTCGACGCTCGACCGCCTGCTCCCTCGACGGCGAGCACCTCGACGTCGAGACGCTGGGGTCACCGTGGTCCATCACGTCCAGCTCGCCTGCCCGCCCGGCTCGGCGCCTCGACAGCCGCGGCTGCCACGGCGACCTGCTGGAGCTGCTCGAGCCGGAGGGCGAGGTGCCGCGCGAGTCGTCGGAGGCGTCGTCGGACGAGCCACCACACTGAGCGCGTGCGGTCAGCGAGCGGTGCCCGACGGCACCCCGTGCTCTTCGACGAGCTGGCGGCCGAGGTGGACGCCCTGCCGCCCGATCCCTTCGTGCGGGTCGCGGTCGACGGGGTGGACGGCGCCGGCAAGACCACCGTCGCCGCCCAGCTGGCGCGCTCGCTGCGGGACCGGGGGCGCGCGGTCGTGCACGCCTCCGTCGACGGCTTCCACCAGCCTCGCGCCCTGCGCCACGCGCGGGGACGCGAGGACCCGGAGGGCTTCTACCGCGACTCCTACGACCTGGCCGCCCTCGAGCGCGAGCTGCTCGCCCCCTTGGGGCCGGGCGGGCACGGGGTGCACCGCACCCACGTCTTCGACGTCCGGGCCGACCGCCCCGACGTCGCGGAGCAGGTCCGGGCGGCTCCCGGGAGCGTGCTCGTCCTGGACGGCATCTTCCTGCACCGGCCCGAGCTGAGAGGCCGGTGGTCGTGGTCGCTGTGGCTCGAGGTCGACCGGCCACGAGCCTGCGGCGGTGCGTCCTGCGCGACGGCACGGGTTCTCCCGACCCGACCGACCCCGCCGACCACCGCTACGTGGAGGGTCAGCGGCTGTACGTGCGCGACGCGCGCCCCTACGAGGCCGCCACGCACGTGGTGGACAACGAGGACCTCGACGCGCCGACCCTGCTGCGGTGACGCGCCGGAGCGGCTCGACCGAGGTCCGCGAGCGACGACCGGTACCTGTAGCCGCCTACGAGCGGGGTGCCGAGACCAGGGCCCGCTCGGTCCACGCCAGACCCAGGGCGCCGAGGAGGACGGCGATGACGACGGGCGCCGTGCCGGCGAGGCCGTCGTCGAGGGGCATGAGCCACCGCAGGAGCGCGAAGGTGGCGACCGCGACCAGGAGCCAGGCCGCACCGCACAGCCGCCTGGCGCGCGTGCTGACCCCGTGCCACGAGGGCACGCCGCCCTCGTCGTCGGCCCGCGCGTCCGACAGTCCCAGCCACGCGGCGAAGCGCCTCACCGTGCCCCCTCCCGAGATGTCCGTCCTCGAGCGCCCTTGTCTACCGGAGCGAACACCGCGCTGGGTCGTCGGGACATGTCGGACGAGCGGATGACGCGCCGGAACGGCGGACGCGACCAGCGAGGTGGCTCTCGATCGCGTGCGGTGCCCACCCGCCGTCCCGGCTGTTGCCTGGTGGTGGCGCTGCTCGGGCGAGGAGGCATCGATGACGACATCCGGAGCCCTGGACCGCGTCTCGTACGCGCTGCTGGTGGTCGGCGCCGCGCTCTCGCTCGTGGGGGTGTGGGGGCTGCGTCGACCGACCGGTGAGGGCGGCGCCGACATCGCCTCGGGATCCTGGCCCTGGCGGTGCCGTGGGTCCTCGCCGTCGGGCTGGTGGTCGGCGCGATCGGGGCGGGTGCTGCGCTCCTGACCACGGCCCGTCGACGGGGGAGGCGATGACGGCCTCATGTCGATGACGACGCCCGGGTGCGCGGCGACCGCTCCGGATGCCCGAGCCAGGCTCGTCAGGAGACCGCCGGGCGCCGGGGGACGACGGCGTAGGTCCAGGGGACGGCCGGTAGATCGGCGTGCGCCAGGTGCGGTGAGAGGGAGGCAGCGCCGTCGACGAGGGGCACGTCGAGGTGCAGGCGCAGTGCACGGGGGACGCCCTCGTCGACGAGGGCGACCGGTACGTCATCGCGGCGGCTACCCGCGACCACCTACAACGTCGACACCTGGGCGCGTCTGCCGCACAGCGCGTGGACCCACCATCAGACGGAGGAGACCATCGGGCGCAGCGTCGCCTTCGTGCTCGCGGCGATGAGGCGTCGCTTCGCCGCGGGCACGGGCACGCAGCCGCCCCAGCAGCGTTGGGCCGAGCTGGTGCACCGAGGTCGGGCCGTCCTCCGTGCGGACGCGATCTCGACGGTGCCAGGGTGCCCGGGTGGACGAGAGAGGGCTGCGCGCGGCCTACGAGCGGTACCTGGCGTGCCTGAACCGCAGGGAGCTCGACCGGTTGCACGAGCACGTCGGCGAGGACGTGCAGCACAACGGCCGGCGCCTGGGCCTGCCGGGGTACCGGCGGATGCTGGAGGAGGACTTCGCGCGCATCCCCGACCTGACCTTCGGACTCGACCTCCTGGTCGCGGATCGGGACCAGGTGGCGGCCCGCCTCGTCTTCGACTGCACGCCCGGCGGGGAGCTCTTCGGCGCACCGGTCGACGGCAGGCGGGTCACCTTCTGCGAGCACGTCTTCTACCGCTACGTCGACGGCAGGATCGCCGAGGTGCACTCCCTGCTCGACGCCGACGCGGTGAGGGCGCAGGTACGTAGCACCGGGCGTGGCGCGACCTGAGCCGTGCTGCGACGCAGGTGCAGGGTCGGCTGCGCGGCGACCACCCAGCGCCGCGGTCGTCGACCGGACGCGCGGCGGGGCGGCGCGGATGGTGGTTCAGGCGGTGAGCACGTGCTCGAAGTGCTCGACGACGGGGAAGGGCTCGTAGAAGCGGTGGAGCAGCCGGCGCCAGCGCTGGTACTCGGGCGAGCCGCGGAAGCCGACGGTGTGGTCCTCCAGCCGGTCCCACTCGACGAGCAGGAGGTAGGTGCCGGGGCGCTCCAGGCATCCGGAGAGCGTCAGCCGCCCGAAGCCCGGCATGCCCGCGATGATGGCGCTCGCCTCGTGGAAGGCGGCCTCGAAGTCCTCCTCCTGCCCCGGCACGACCGACAGGAGGGCGTGCTCGAGCACCATGCTCGCGATCGTGGCAGACGCCGCCCGCGAGGCGGCGCCGTGCCTCCGGGGTCGTCGTCCGACAGCTGGTCCGAGGGCGCCAGGAGGTGGTCGGCGACCACCGCCCGGTCCTCGTCCGCCGCCCAGTCCTCGTCCGCCGCCCAGTCCTCGTCCACGCCGGCGTCCTCCACCGTGGAGCCTCGGGCGACGAGGTAGCCGGTGGCGGTCGTCGTGCTCGACGGGGGTCCGCGCCCGGATGTCGCGGTCGGCGAAGGCCCGCGGGGCGGTCCGCTCCGCGTCCGGGAGGCGGTCCTCGTCGCCCCAGGGCTCGCCGAGGGCGGGGGCGAGCGCATGCAGCGCCACGCCGCCCTCGGTGCGCGGGCTGGTGGTGCCGATGGGCGTCGGTCCGGGGCGACGACGCGGAGGCGTCGGCCGGCCACGTCGTGCAGGCGCACGGCGCGAGCGGTGCCACGACGGAGGCGGGCGCAGGGCGCAGGAGTCGCACGAGGGCACAGCTCGCATCGCACCGTCTGCAGGCGTCGGGCGTCTGCGCCGGTCCGGGTTCGCCGGCCGGGGCCGGCCACCTCCCGGACGTCCCGCGCACCTGAGGCCACCCTGACGCCGAGCACTTGACCTGACCGCCTCGACCCATCGACTATCGGTGTGTCGTCACCGACCGTCGGTGGACGTGGTCGTCGGGGAGTGGTCGCGTGTCTCGTCCTGCCGGAACGGCGCTGCAGGTGGTCCTCGCCGTCGTGGTCGTGCTCGTGCTGGCCGTCCAGGTGCTCGTGCTGCCGGGGCTCGCCGCGGACGCCGCACGGCGGTACCCGGAGGCGGCGTCCGCGCAGGCGCCCGTGCTCGTGCTGGCCGTCGCGACCCTCGCGTGCGTGCAGGTGGCGGCCGTCTGCGTCATGGCCCTCCTGCGGCTCGTCGCCCAGAGCAGGATCTTCGACCCGGCCGCCTACCGGTACGTCGACGTCTTCATCGGCGCCACCGCGACCGCCAGCGCGCTGGTCCTCGGCACCAGCTCCTGGGTCTCGGCGACGGTCGGCTCCCCGGCGTGGGTGTCGGGCGTCCTGCTGGCGCTGGTCGGTGCTGGGGTGGCTCTGCTCATGGTCGTGATGCGGGCTCTGCTGCACCAGGCCACCGACCAGCACGCCGAGCTGGCCGAGGTCGTCTGATGGCCATCGTCGTCGACCTCGACGTGGTGATGGCCCGGCGCAAGGTGCGGCTGGGCGAGCTGGCGGAACGCACCGGCATCACGGTCAACAACCTCTCGGTGCTGAAGAACGGGCGGGCGCGCGCCGTCCGCTTCACCACCCTGGAGGCCGTCTGCGCGGCCCTCGACTGCCAACCCGGCGATCTCCTGCGGTGGGAGCCCGACGACGGCGAGGACGCCGACCGGGGAGCGGGGCCGCTCGCCGGACGGCGTGTCGACGCGTGATGACGCAGGAGCACCTCGGCGTCCTCCGCGGAGGTCTCGCTACCGCTGCCGTCGCCGTCGTGGTGCTGCAGGTCGTCGTGCTGCCGCGCACGGCGGCGGACTCGGCCGCCCGTTTTTCCGAGGTGGCGCACCTCGAGCGCCCGTACCTGCTGGTCGCGGTCCTGGCGCTCGGGGCGGTGGAGCTGGCCCTCCTGGCGGCGTGGCGGGTCCTCGCCGCGGTGGAGGCGAGCGGGGCTCCGACGACGGGGGCGCGACGCTGGGCCGACGTGATGGCGGCCGCGCTCGTCGTCGCGGTGGCGCTGGTCGCCGGCGTGGGCGCGCACGCCGGCGGGGTCGAGCACGTCGGCGGGCCCGCCGCCGGGCTCGTGGTCGTCGCGTCCCCGGGCCTCCTGGTCGGCGTGGTCCTGCTGCGGAGGTGGGCGCTCGCGGTCCTGCAGCACGAGCGCAACGGTGACCGGGCGAGGTGGTGAGCCGGTCGGGACGCGGGGACGTCGTCAGGAGCGCCAGGAGCTCGGTGGTCAAGGGCTCGGTGGTCATGAGCGTCTCGTGCGGGGGCGTCCCGGCGAGGACGTCGACGCGGGTGCGCCCGTCGAGGGACCACCCGCAGCGCTCGTAGAAGCGGCGGGCGCTGTGATTGCTGATGAGCACCCACAGCGAGGCGCGGACGAAGCCGCCTGCGGCCAGCTGCTCCTGCGTCCGCGCCAGCAGCACCGTGCCGACGCCGGAGCGGGCGTGCTCGGGGTGCACGTACAGGGAGGACAGCTCCGCTGTCCCCGAGCGTCGGTCCTCGCGGTGGGGTCCGGCCAGGGCGGATCCCGTCGGGCGGTCCTGCGAGTCCACGTCGTGACCGGGGGGAGCGTAGGAAGGAGGTGTGGCCGGAGCGACGCGGGGTGAGGACGAGCGCCTGCAGCTGACCGGCGTGCGGGCCGTCATGGTCTTCTGCGACGACCCGGGGGCCTCCTGCGCCTGGTGGGCGCGGGTCCTCGACGTCCGTCCGCGACGCAGCGTCGCCTTCGCCTGGATCGACCTGCCCGGCGGTGTCGAGCTCGGCTTCCACCCCGCCGATCCGGAGAAGAACCCCTCCGGCGCCAGCACGGTGCCCTACTGGTCGGTCCCCGACCTCGACGCCGCTCTCCGGGTGCTCGTCTCGGCGGGAGCGCACCGCCTGCGGGGGCCGCTCGAGGTGGAGCCCGGACGTCGCATCGCCCAGGTGCGCGACCCCCACGGCGCCGTCATCGGCCTCGACGAGAGCGACGCCGCGCCCGGGGAGCCGCCCGAGAGGGGACGCCGCCATCAGCCAGCACCTGCGGAGATGACCTCTCTGTCACGCCTCGGGGGTGGGACCCTCCGCCATGGCCCTCCGGGAGAACCCCGCCGCCCCTGCCCGCCGCGTCGCCCCGTGGCCTGCGGTCGCCGTCGCCGGCGCTGCGTCCACGGCGCTCGGGGTGCTGGCCCTCGTGACCGCGCCGGGAGCCACGACTCTCGACGGGACGACCTACGACACGACCTTCGTGACCGAGTGGCTCTGGTGGCTCGCCTACGCGCTCGTCCCGGTGGCCGCCGCCCTGGCGTGGCGCGCGCGAGCGGGCTACCTCGCCTACGTCGCCACGGGCTTCGCGCTCGTGGTGCCGCACGTCGTCGTGGCCGCGGTCGTCGTCGCGCGGTACCGGCTCAGCGGCTGGGGCGACGGCCTCGAGGTCTTCGCCTTCCTCCACCCCGTCGGCCTGGCGACGGTGGCCACGGGAGTCCTCGCGGTCGTGGGGGCGGTCGACGCGCTGCGGCGGCGTCGCGTCGACGCCCGCTGACGTCGTCGGAGCGGCTCGCGCCCGATCAGCCGTCGCGGCCCGGGGCGACGAGGGGCTGGCGGGCTCCGCGGTCGACCTCCCGACCCCGGAGGCGGTCCCAGCGCCGTCGCGCCGCCGGCAGCGCCCGCTCGAGCGGGAGGAAGGCGAGCATCATCACGAGGTGCGGCCAGAACGCGATGGTGATGGCCGCGTACGTCGCCAGGTGGAAGAGGTACCAGGCCCCGACGACCCGCCGCTGCCACCGCAGCGCCAGCACGAAGATCACCGGGGACAGCAGCTCGGCGCCCAGCAACCCCCACTGGAAGGCCTGCAGGAGCCACGGCACGTCGAGCATCCACTCCGACACCACGGTGCCGCGGCGGACGACGGCGCGGGCGATGGTCGCGCTCTGCACCCACTCCCACCCGCCGAAGCGGATCTTGGCGACGGCGGCGAGGAAGTAGGTGGCGATGGCCATGAGCTGCACCGCGCGCAGGGCGAAGCCGGCGGCCTCGGACCGCCGGCGGTCCGACAGGTGGGCCGCGCCGACGGTCGGGAGCAGAAGGAGGGCGACGAGGAAGTCGGCCCGGTCGTGGTCCACCTTGCCGTAGGCGAAGGCGATGTACTGGAACCAGATCCAGCACAGGGCGGTCGCCCAGCCGAGCATGCGGGGCGCCCGCCCGGTCATGGCGGCGAGCGCGAAGGCGACCGACCCCCACCGGGTCGCCTCGGCGAGGAGCACGGTCGCGGCCGGGACGCCGAGCCAGTCGCCGAGGACGAGCGGTGAGTACCAGACCGGGTCCGCGGCGCCGTGGTAGCGGCCGGTCGAGTGCAGCCAGAGGACGTCGACGACGACGAAGGCGTAGACGGCCAGGCGCAGCCAGGCCACGCGGGCCAGGGGAGCGTCCCAGAAGAGCCACGCCGACAGCCGCCCGCGCCCGGGCCGGCCGGCCGGGGCGGGGGAGGCGTCGTCGGGCCGGTGGTCCGTCGCGCTGCTCACGAGCCCAGCACCTGCGCGCCGCCGTCGGCCGTCCAGACGGCGAGCGGCTGGTCGGTGGTCGCCTCCCGGTCGGGCACCCCGCCCGCCATGGGGGTGGACCGGCGCACGAGGCGGACGCCGTCCCAGCGCTCCTGCTCGGGCTCGAGGCGCGCGTGGGCGTCCGCCAGCGTCACGAGCACCTCGGGGCGCTCCTGCACGAGCGGCCAGCGGCCCTCGAGCTCGGCGCGGTTGAGCCCCACCACCCAGAGGTTGATGGGCACCTCGCGCCAGCCCGGCTCGTTCGGGGTCGTCACCTCGAGGACGAAGACGCGCACGGCCCCGTCCGGAGAGCTCGACGTCGAGAACATGCGCCAGGGGGAGAAGGGCCACCAGTGGTCGTCGCCCACGAGGCTGCCGGCGACGAAGCCGACCGCGAGGACCGCGACGACGCCGGCGCGCCAGGCGCGCCCCACCGCGCTGAGCCGCAGCGTCGTCCTCGTCGTCGAGGGCGTGCGACCGCCGTCCCCGTCGGCTGCGCGCACCGCCACGCCGGTCTGCGTCATCGCGTCCCCCCTCGGACCACCCCGTCGCACCGCCCCGCTCGGCTCGTCATGACGAGCAGCGCCCGACGGTCCCGAGCGGGCAGCCTGTCACGCGCAGCGGTGCCCGAGGGCCGTGCCCGCCCTGCCGCGCCGGCCGTCGGGCGTGTCGGCAGGCCCGTGTCGTCCGGACGCACCGGTGCGTGCTCAGCCGTCGTCGGTGAGGCGCTGGTGCAGCACGTGGTCCTGCCAGCGGCCGGCGATGCGCAGGTAGCGCGGCGCGTACCCGATCTCCTCGAAGCCGTTGCGCCGCAGCACGGCGCGCGAGCGCTCGTTGTGGGGGAGCGTGGCCGCCTGCAGGCGGTGCAGGCCCATGGGCCCGAGGGCGAGGGCGACGGCCTGCGCCACGGCGGCCGTGCCGACGCCGCGGCCGCCGACGTGCTCGGAGACCCAGTAGCCGAGGTGGCCGCTGAGGAAGGGGCCGCGCACGACGTCGCTGACGGTCAGCCGCCCGACGACGGCGCCGTCCGCGAGGACGACGGCGGGCCAGTGCGTGCCCGCGGCGTGCTGGGCGAGGGCCACCTCGACCAGGCGGCGCTGCCCGTCCTCGGTGGCGTGGTCCGGGCCGCGCTCGGGCTCCCACGGGGCGAGGAAGGCGATGTTGGCGCGGGCGAGGTGGGCCAGCACCGCGACGTCGTCCTCGGCGACGAGGCGCAGCGCGACGTCGACGCCCCCGCCGGGCGCCGCCGGGCTCACGGACGGCGGCCGACGAGGGCCAGCAGCTGGTCCAGGGGGTCCGCCGAGCGGGGCTCGGCCGGGGTGCCGAAGCGCCCCGAGCCGGCGAGCAGGCGCTGGTGCGCGCGCACCCACGCCAGGCAGTGCTCCACGCAGGCGCCGGACCCGCCGACGTCCCCCTTCGCCTCGCTCGCCCCACGCCCACCGGCGTCCCGCCCGGCGGCCAGCGCAGCGCGCACGTCCCACGCGTGGACGACGAGGTCGAGCAGCAGCCGCTCGGCCAGCTCGGAGGCGGGCGCGTCCTCGCCGGCGAGGGTGACGCGGGCGTCCTCGGGCGCCGTCGCCCAGGCGACGGTCGAGGCCGCGGCCAGGGCGCGCCAGGT
>NZ_JABEMA010000002.1 GCF_013004605.1 Pseudokineococcus marinus | reverse complement strand
GAGCGCGGCCGCGACGGCGGCGGCGTGGTCGGCGTCCGCCTCCTCCCAGCGACGGCGCAGCGCGGGCAGCCCGACGTCCTGGGCCTGCGCGAGCGCCTCGCCGAAGCCGCGCACGGCGTCGCCCGCCGCCGCGAAGCAGGGTGACGCCGCGCCGACGTGCCCGGCGAGGGCCTCGATCTCGGAGGTCACCGCCGTGGCGGCCGCGCCGGTCCAGCTGTCCCGGTAGGAGGCCGGAGCGGCCGCCACCCGCGCGCGCTGGTCCTCGAGGTGCTCGGACAGCACGCGCAGGCCCGCGGCCGCCGTGAGGAAGGCGTCGGGGTCGGCGTCGAGCTCGAAGAGCGTCACCCCCGGCCCCGCAGCACGGGCGCGCCTCGGAGGGTCACAGCGTGATGCTCGTGCTGGCGTCGACGTCGACCGCCTCGAGGTCGACCGACAGCCGCCCGACGTTGCCGGCGACGAGGCCCGCCGTCTGCTCGAGCACGCCGAGGACGGCGTCCCAGGAGAGCCCGAAGGCCGTGGCGCCCGCGTCCAGCGCGCCGGCGAGCTCCCCGGCGCCGTCGCGGATCGCCTCGACGTGCCCCCGGAGCGGGGTGCGCGTGCCGCGGAAGGCCGCGGCCAGGTCGTCGAACTGGTCGTCGACGCGCGCCAGCACGTCGTGCTCGGCGTGCAGGACGTCCTCGCCCACGGCCACCACCCCCTCGCGCGGGACTGTAGTGACGGGAGGGGCCGCCGCCGGTCCTCGGCCGGGACGCGACCCGACCGGGTGGCGCCGTCAGCCGACCAGCACGACGACCTTGCCCGCGACCCGCCCCGCGGCGCCCTCGGCGTGGAGCGCGGGCAGCTCGTCGAGGGGGATGCGCCGGTCGACCTGGACGCGCAGCTCGCCGGCGTCGACCAGGCGCACGAGCTCGGCCAGGCGGTCGCGGTCGGGCAGCACGAACACGGTGGCGGCCGTGACGCCGCGCGCCTCGTCGGACGGGGTCGCCATGAAGGCGGTCGTGCTGACGACCTTCCCGCCGTCGCGGACGAGCGCCACGAGCGCGGCGAAGCGCTCGGGCTCGACCGGGGCGAGGTTGAGCAGGACGTCGACGGGCTCGGTCACCGCGTCGAGCAGGTCGGTCGTCGTGCGGTCGACCACCTCGTCGGCCCCGGCGGCGAGCACGGCGTCCCGGCTCCGCGGGCTGACGGTCGCGACGACGTGCACGCCGGCGCGCTTCGCCAGCGCCACGGCGTAGGTGCCGACGACGCCGCCCGCGCCGTTGACGAGCACGCGCTGCCCGGCCGTGAGCTCGCCGTCGTCGAAGAGCGCCTGCCACGCCGTCAGCGCCACGGAGGGCAGCGCTGCCGCGTCGGCCAGCGGGACGGTCGTCGGCGCCGCGACGAGGGCGTCGACGGGGGCGAGGACGAACTCGGCGGCGCCGCCGTCGCGCTCCATGGGCAGGAAGCCGACGACGGCGTCGCCGACCTGCCAGCCGCTGTCGCCGCCGCCGTCGGACGGGCCGACGGCGTCGACCGCGCCGGAGACGTCGTAGCCGGGGACGTGCGGCAGCTCGACGGGGATGGGGAGGAAGCCCCCGCGCATCCCGCCGTCCGCGGCGTTGTACGCCGAGGCCGCGACCCGCACGCGGACCTGGCCCGGGCCGGGCTCGGGGGTCTCGATCTCCTCGGCCCGCAGGACCTCGGGGCCGCCCGTCTCGTGGAAGCGCATCGCCTTCATCTCGTCGCCTGCTCTCTCGTCGTTCTGTCCTGGTGGGGTGCCGACCGCGTCGGCGTGCGCCCACCGTGGCGCCCCCCGCGACGACGTACCTGGGCCAGGTCGGCCCACCCTGACGACGCCCCTCCTCGGGCACGTCGTCGACACATCGCCGCCCGTGGAGCCGCCTGCTCCGCACGTCGTCGACACGTCGCCGCCCGCAACTCCTCCGGGGGAACTTCGTCGACGACGTGCTCCCGGGCGCCCGGCCGAGACGGTGATGTGACGACGACGTGCCGGGGAGGGACGCCACCTCGGGGACAGGGGGCACGAGGCCCTCCCGCCGAGCCCGCGCGCGGGGGCACACTCCCGCCGTGACGGGACGCGACTTTGGCACCGCGGTGCGCCAGCTGCGTGAGGCCGCCGACCCGTCCGCCGCAGGGGTGCCTCCCGGCCTCGGCGGCCGGCGGGTCCGCGGCCTGCGCCGCGAGGAGCTCGGCGAGCTCGCCGGGATGTCGGCCGACTACGTGCGCCGGCTCGAGCAGGGCCGCAGCCACCCCTCCGCCGCCGTCGTCGACGCCCTCGCGCGCGCGCTGGGGGCGGGCCGCGCGGACTACGAGCGCCTGTGCGTCCTCGCGGGGTACGCCGCCGCGGACGGGCAGGTGCCCGCCGACCTCGGTCCTGGCGCGACCCGCCTGCTGGAGCGCTTCGCCGACACCCCGATGTTCGTGGCCGACGCGGCGATGAACCTCCTCGCCGTCACGAGCCCCTTCCTCGCGCTCGAGCACTGGCAGCCCACCGGGGACCGCTGGGAGTGGAACATCGCCTGGCGGCAGTTCTGCAGCCCCTTCGCCACCTTCCGGCAGTCGGCCGCCGACGCGACCGACCACGAGGCGATCCTCGCCGCGCGCCTCAAGGACGCGGCGCTGCGCTACCCGCGCGACGCCGGGCTCGCCGCGCTCGTCGACGACATCCGCTCCCGCAGCGCGCTCTTCGACGGGCTCTGGCGCGAGTCCCGACCGGTGACGGCGTACGGCAGCAGCGCGACCTTCCTGCGCTCCGACGGCGAGCCCGTGACGCTCGTCGGCGACCTGCTCGCGATCCCGGGCGACGACCTCGGGGCGCTGGTGCTCACCGCCGCGCCCGGGTCGCGGGACGAGGCCCGGCTGGCCGAGGTGGTCGCCGCCGCGGAAGGACCGCCGGTCGTGCACCTCGACGGCCCTCCCGCGGGCTGAGCGCGGCCCTGACGACCGCCCGCACCCGCGGCGCTCAGCGCCGGGCGCGCCGCCGGGGCGCGGCGGTCTCGCGCACCGGCGCCACCTCGGCGACGCGGACGTGCTCGTAGACGACGGACGTGCGCACGTCGACGATCTCGGGCCGCTCGGTCAGGCGGTCGATGACGAAGGCGTACAGGTGGTCGTTGTCGGGCACCGCGACGTGGACGAGGAAGTCCTCGGTGCCGCTGGTGACGAAGACGGCCACGACCTCCGGCAGGGCGGCCACCCAGGTGCGGAAGCCCTCGATGCGCACCCGCGACGGCGGCCGGACGCGGACGGCGATGAGCGCCTGGACCGGGCGCCCGATGCGCGCCAGGTCGACGTCGAGGCTCGCGCCGCGGATGACACCGCGCTCGCGCAGCGACCGGGTCCGCTCGAGCGCCGTCGTCGGCGAGACGCCCACGGCCGCGGCCACGTCGCGGTTCGTCCGCCGTGCGTCCGACTGCAGGACCCGCAGGATCGCCGCATCGACGTCGTCCATGTCCACCATGGCGGCAGGTTAGGCGGACGACGTACGGATCGGCCGCGCGAGACGGCTGCACCGGCCTAGCGTCTCGGCTATGAGCAGCACGAACGACGCCGTCGCGGCGTCCGAGGCGTCCGTCGTCCCGACCGTCGGCTTCGCGCCCGACGAGGTCCGCACCGGGGAGCCGACGCGCTCCGCCCGGCTGAAGTGGGTGGTGGTCGTGGCGGAGGGGCTCGAGCCCGGGCGAGCCGTCAACGCGGCGGTGTGCGTCGCGAGCGCCACCGCCCGGGCCGTCACGGGACTGCTGGGGCCGGACGCCGTCGACGCGTCGGGCTCGGCCCACCCCGGCCTGCCGTGGGCGGGGTGCAGCGTGCTCGTGGCCCCTCGCGAGCACCTCGCCGCCGTGCGCGCGAGGGCGGCGCGGTCCGAGGGCGTCCACGTGAGCGACATGCCCGCGTCGGCGCAGTCGACGCGGGTGTACGACGAGTACCTGGCGGCGGTGGGCGCCGCGGAGGGCGAGGCGCTCGACTACCTGGCCGTCAGCGTCGTCGGGCCGCGCAACCGCGTCGACAAGGTCGTGGGGCGGCTGCCGCTGATGCCGTGAGGCGCGGCCGGCCCGACTCCCCTCCCGCGCCGCGCCTATCGTCGTCACCATGGTCGACAGCCCCGCCCCCGCCGCACCCACCACCGCTGCGACCACCCCGCCGAGCGCGTACCGGACCGGAGACGGGTCCGCCGTCCCCTTCGGCGACGCCCTCGACGCCTGGACCAGCGCCGCGCTGGCGGTCCTCACCGCCCGCGCCCGCACCTACGGCGCGACCGTCACCTACGGCGACCTGGTCCGCTCGATCTTCGCCCGCTCGGGCGTCGCGACCCGCTCGCTGATGCACAGCTGGGTCGGCGACGTCCTGGCCCGGGTCGCCGACACCTGCGCGGACCCCGCCGGCGAGCGCCCGCCGCTGGAGGCCCTCGTCGTCCGCGGCGAGGACGGCGCCGTCTTCAGCGGGTACGCCGACGCGGTGGAGCGGAGCACCGGCACCCGCCCGCGGGACGTCGAGCTGCACGCCGCCGAGGCCCGCCTGGCCTGCTACCGCGCCCTCGCCCGCGACCTGCCGCCCGACGGCGGGCAGCCCCTCCTCGCGGCGCGGGCGTCGGCGCAGCCTCGACGGCGCGCGGCGGCCGCGCCGAAGCCCGCCAAGCCGGCTCCGGCACCCGAGCCGCTGCCCGCGGTGTGCCCCAGCTGCTTCACGCAGCTGCCGCGCAGCGGGCAGTGCGACACCTGCGACTGACCTGACCGGCCGCGCTCCCCGAGGGCCCCGCACGACGTCGACGAGGGCCGACCTCGAGGGCTCGGGAGCGGCGTGCCGTCCCTCGGAGTCCGCTCTCGACTACACCTGCCGCTGAGGATCTCCCGCCCTCAGCCCTCGCCGCAGCGCGGTCGCGAACGACGGCGTCGTCGGCACCTCGGGCACGAGCGCCGCCTGGTAGGCGTGGTAGGCGTCGGACTTGCCCGACCACGTCTGCGACGTCGGCACGTTGTCCGGGTCCAGCTCGTGGTGCCACGAGCCCCGTTCGTGGTCCACGAGGCAGCGGTCGGCGTACGACCACCACTCGGCCGCCTCGGTGGCGTATTGGTCGTCGCCGGTCGCGCGCCCCAGCACGGCCGCCGCGGCCACGGCCTCGGCCAGCACCCAGTGCAGGCGGTTGCGGACGACGGGCCGCCCCGACCAGTCCGTCGTGTAGACGAAGCCGTCCGCGCCGTCGACAGCCCAGCCGTCGGCGACGGCGCGGTCGTGGAGCGCCACGGCGGCCTCCAGGAGCCCGGCCGGGGCGCGCTCGCCGAGCGTGGCGTCCACCGCCACGAGCAGCCGCGCCCACTCCAGCCCGTGCCCGACCGTCGCGCCGTACGGGCGGAACTTGTCGGCCGGGCGGTCGCGGTTGTGCTCGAGGAGGGGCGACCAGTCGGCGTCGAAGTGCTCGGGGATGCGCCAGCCGTTGGCGCTCGCCCACCCGACGACGCGCGCCGCCATCCGCCCGGCGCGGAGAGCCCAGCGCTCGTCACCGGTGACGTCCGCCGCGGCCAGGTACGCCTCCACGGTGTGCATCACGGCGTTGACCCCGCGGTAGGGGTCGGCTCGCGTCCAGGCTCGGTCCCACCGCTCGACGACGAGGCCGGCCGCCTCGTCCCAGAAGCGGCGGTCCTGCACCTCGAGCGCCTCGGCGAGCAGGCCCTCGGCCCCCTCCACCCCGGCCGCGAGGGCGGAGGACGCGGCGAGCACGACGAAGGAGTGCGCGTACGCCTGCTTGGAGTCGTCGACAGGCCCGTCCGGATCGACGACGCCGAACCACCCGCCGTGCTCGGCGTCCCGCAGCGGGCCGAGCAGCGAGCGCACCCCGTGCGCCACGAGGTCGAGCATCTCCGCGCGGCCGGGGCCGCCGGGCGCGGGGGGCTCGTCGGCGAGGGCCCCGAGGGCGAAGACGTGCGTCATCCGGCAGGTGACGTACAGCTCGACCGGGGACGCGGGGTCGACGCCCCCGAGGTCGTCGAGATTGCCGAAGCCGAGGTCGTGCCGCGAGCCCGCCGCGAAGCGCAGGAGCTCCGCTCGCTGGTCGGCGAGGTGGTCGGCGCTGCCCGGGGAGATCACCGGTCCAACGTAGGCCCGAGCGCTCTCGCGACCGGGAGGCCGGTGGTGGGACGGCACCGGCAGATCCGCGCGGAGAGCGTGGAGGTCGCGGGACGCCGTGACGTCGCCGGGTGGCAGCGCCTCGTCGTGCTCTACGGCGTCCACGTGCTGCCACCTCCCCTGCCCGCTGCCGGAGCCGCTCCCTCAGAGGGCGCGGCGCGCGTACCACCGCACCGAGAGCGCGGCGGAGGCGGTGAGGAGCAGCACTGCGACGACGGCGGACGCGGCGGCCACCGCGCCGATGCGGCCGTCCACGAGCGTCGCGACGTCGTCCGCACACCTTCTCCGTTGGCGGCCTGCTCGCTGATCGCCCGGACGGACTGTCCTTCCGACCAGGGCGGACCGTCCTCGCGGCGGGGGTGCCGGCGCCCGCCGCTGAGCAGGCTCGTCGGCATGGAGATCACCCAGCCACCCCCCGCCCGACCCGCACCCGGAGCGGCCCTCGAGGCCCGCGGCCTGCGCGTCACCACCCACGGCCGCGTCCGTGTCGACGACGTCTCCTTCACGGTCGGCGCCGGACGCGTCGTCGGGCTCCTCGGCCCCAACGGCGCCGGCAAGACGACGTCGCTGCGCGCCCTCCTCGGGCTCGTCGCCCCCGACGCCGGCGAGGCGCTCGTCCTCGGCCGCCGCTACCGCGACCTGCCCTCCCCCGCCCGCCGCGTCGGCGCCGTCCTCGACGCCGGGGGCCTGCACCCGTCGCGCACCGGCCGTCAGCACCTGCGGATCGCCGCCGCCCGGGCCCACGTCCCCGCCGCCCGGGTCGAGGAGGTCCTCGCCGAGGTCGGCATGAGCGCCGACGCCGACCGCCGCGCCGGCTCCTACTCCCTCGGCATGGCGCAGCGCGTCGCCGTCGCCGCCGCGCTGCTCGCCGAGCCGCGCGTCCTCGTCCTCGACGAGCCCGCCAACGGCCTCGACCCCGCCGGCACCCACTGGCTGCTCGGACGCCTGCGGGCCTTCGCCGACGCCGGCGGGGCGGTGCTCCTGTCCTCGCACCTGCTCGCCGACGTCGCCCGCGTCGCCGACGACGTCGTCGTCCTCGACCGCGGGCGCGTCACCGCCGCCCTGCCGACGGCCGACGCCCTCGCCGCCTCCGGCGGCCGGCTCGAGGACTTCTACCTCGGGCTCGCCGGCACCTCCTCCGACCGGACGGGAGTCCGCCGATGATCCGCGCCGAGCTCCTGGCCCTCACCACCACGACGGCGACGAGGGTCGCCGCCGCCGTCTCCGTCGTCGGGCTGCTCCTCACCCAGCTCGCCGTCGTCCTCCTCCTGCCCGCCCTGGCGCGCGGCGACGTCGGCCCCGGGCCAGAGCTCCTCGGTGACGACCTCCCCGCGGCCGACCTCGCCTCCGCGCTCGTGCAGCGGGGGGCGCTCGACCCCCTCGGGGCCACGACGGGCAGCGGCTCCCTGGGCCTGCCCGTGCTCGCGCTCGCGCTGCTCGGGGTCCTCGCCGGCACCGGCGACCACCGCCACGGCGGCATCGTCGGCGCCGTCCTCGCCGCACCCCGCCGGTGGGACGTCGTCGGCGCGAAAGCCGTCGCGCTCACCGTGCTCGGGCTGGCGCTCGGCGCCGTCCTCGCCGCCCTCAGCGCCGGGACCCTGCTCGTCGCGCTCGCCGTCGCGGACGTGCCGCTCGCCGTCGCCCCGGTCGAGGTGGCGGCGCTGCTCACCCGCGGCGTCCTCGCCGTCTGCTGCGTGCTGCTGCTCGGCCTGGCGGTCGGCACGCTCGTCCGCGGCCAGCTGGCCGGCGTCCTCGTGATGCTCGCGGTCCTCCTCGGCGAGCCGCTCGTCGCGGGGACCGCGCAGCTGCTCACCGGCAGCGCGCCGGCGTGGGCGCAGGTGATGCCGGTCGCGCTCACCCACGCCGCCGTGGGCGCAGGCCCCTCCGCCTGGGCCCCGACGACCGCGGCTGCCGCGCTCGTCGCCCTCGCGGCGCTCGCCCTCGCCGCCGCGGCCGGCGTGCTGCGCCGCCGCGACCTGTGACCCGTCGATCGCCCTCCCCGCACGCCGACCCGAGAGGCACCGAAATGACCACGCCCACGACCCGTCGCCGCACCACCCTCGCCGCGAGCGGCGCACTGGCCCTCGCCCTGGGGCTCGGCGCGTGCACGACGGACCCCCTGCCCGAGCTCGCCGGGACCAGCGCGGACGCCACCGGCGTCACCGAGCCGCAGGACCCTGCCCAGCAGCGCCTCGAGGAGCGGCTGCAGCCGATCGTCGACGCCGGCTACCCCGCAGCCCTGGCCTCGGTGACGAGCCCCGACGGCACCCGCGTCGACGCGGCCGTCGGCACCGGGGACCTGGCGACGGGAGCCCCCGTGCCTGTCGACGGCGAGGTCCGCGTCGGCAGCAACACCAAGCCGGTCGTCGCCGTCGTCGTCCTCCAGCTCGTCGAGGAGGGCCTCGTCGCGCTCGACGAGCCGGTCGAGACCTACCTTCCGGGCCTGCTGCGCGGCGACGGCGTCGACGGGACCGCCATCACGGTGCGGGACCTGCTGAAGCACACCAGCGGCCTGCCGGAGTACACCGCCGCCGTCGCCGCCGACCCCTTCACCGTGCGCGACCGCTGGATCTCCCCGCGCGACATGCTCGACGTCGCCCTCGAGGAGCCCGCGACCGCCGCTCCCGGGGAGGCGTTCGCGTACACCAACACGAACTACCTCACGCTCGGCCTGCTGGTGGAGCGCGTGACGCAGCGCCCGCTGCACGAGCAGGTGGACGAGCGCGTCGTCGCACCGCTCGGCCTGGAGCACACCTACCTGCCGGCGCCCGGCGAGCGGGACGTCCGCGGCGAGCACCCCCTCGGGTACCACGCCCAGGAGGCCGGCGAGCTGGAGGACATCACGGCGATGGACACGTCGTGGGCGTGGGCGGCGGGCGCGCTCGTCTCCACCCCGAGCGAGATGAACGCGATCATGCGGGCGGTCCTCGACGGGACGCTGCTGTCCGAGGCGAGCACGGCCGAGATGCAGCGCACCGTCCCGGCGCCGGACGAGCTGTACCCCGAGGCGGCCTACGGCCTGGGGTGGCAGGCGCTGCCCCTGAGCTGCGGGGGCGTCGCGTGGGGCCACGGCGGCGACATCCCCGGCACGCACACCCGCAACGCCGTCGGCCCGGACGGGACGGCCGTGACGATCGCCGTGACGGCGCTGCCGTTCGCGGTGGTGGACGCGGAGGACGACGAGGCGCTGCTCGACAGCTACCGGCTGGCGATCGACGCCCTCGACGCCGCGCTGTGCGAGGCCTGACCCACCGCGCGGACGCCCCCGGCGCCGTCCCCGACCGGGGGCGGCGCCGGCCGTGGTCGGATGCCCCCGTGACCGCGCCGCCCGCAGCACCCGCCCGGCGCCGGGCGGCCGCGTCGACGCTGTGGTGGCTGACCCCGCCGCTGCTCGTGCTGGTGACGGCGGTCGCCTACCCGCTCGTGGACGCGCTCGACGTCGAGCCGCCGCCGCCCGGTCCCCTGCCGCCGCTCGGCCACGCGGTGCTCGTCGCGCTGCAGGCGGTGGCGCTCCTCCCCCGACGCACGCACCCGGTCGCGGCGCTCGTGGCGGTGGTCGTGCTGGACGCCGTGCTGCTCGGGACCTCGGGCGGGCAGCTCGGCCTCGGGTCGCTCGCCGTCGTCGTCGCCACCTACGTCGTGGCGCGGCGGGCTCGCGGCGCAGGCGTCGGCACCGCCCGGTGGGTGCTCGGCGCGGCCGTCGTGGTGACGTCGGTCGTCGGCGGCGTCGCCTACCTCGCCGTCGGCGGTCCGCTGCTCGAGGTCGCGCTGCTCGTGCCCGGGCGGGCGGCGCTGCAGTACGGCCTCCCCGTCGTCGTCGCCGAGCGGCAGCGCGCCCGCGAGCGCCTGGTGCAGCTGGAGCGCGAGCGCGCCGAGGCGGCGGAGCGCGAGCGCCGCGACCGCGCCCAGCGCGAGCTGCAGGCGGGGCGGACGGCGCTCGCCCGCGAGCTGCACGACATCGCCGGGCACCACCTGTCGGGCATCGTCGTCAGCGCCCAGGCCGCCTCCGCGCTGATGCGCAGCGACCCCGAGCGCGCCCGCGAGGTGCTCGCCGGCCTGCAGGACGACGCCCGCACCGCGCTGGCCGACCTGCGCCGGACGGTCGGGCTGCTGCGCAGCGACGACGACGGCCCGGACGGCGGCCCCGGAGCGCCGGGGCGGACGCCGTCGCTGGCGGCGGTCGCCGCGCTCGTCGAGGAGGCGCGGGCGCGGGGGCAGCGGGTCGAGCACGCCGAGACGGGCGGGGCGCGGCCGCTGAGCCCGCTCGCGGAGACCGCCGCCTACCGGATGGTGCAGGAGTCGTTGGCCAACAGCGCGCGCCACGCGCCCGGCGCCGCCTGCGCGGTGGGGGTGGAGCACGCCCCCGACGCCGTCCGCGTCACCGTGACCAACGGGCCCGCCGCGGTCGCCCCCGTCGACCACGGGGGCGGCCAGGGCTACGGCTTGGCGGGCATGGCCGAGCGCGCGGCGCTCGTGGGCGCCCGCCTCGTCACCGGCCCGCAGCCGGACGGCGGCTGGCGCAACGAGCTGGTCGTCCCCGTCACCGAGAGGAGCACCCCGACATGAGCCCCGGCGAGGGCCCCGGTGCGGACCAGGGCGTGATCCGGCTGCTCGTCGCCGACGACCAGGCCGTCGTCCGCGCCGGCCTCGCGGTCATCCTCGGCGCCGAGGACGACGTCGAGGTCGTCGGCCAGGCCGCCGACGGGGCCGAGGCCGTCCGCCTCACCCGCGAGCTGCGCCCCGACGTCGTGTGCATGGACATCCGCATGCCCGGCACCGACGGCATCGCCGCGACCCGCGCCATCACCGCGGACCCGAGCCTCGACGTCGGCGTCCTGGTCCTCACGACCTTCGACGTCGACGACGACGTCTTCGCCGCGCTCGAGGCGGGCGCCGCCGGCTTCCTCCTCAAGGGCGCCGACGAGGCCACGCTCCTCGGCGCCGTCCGCTCCGTCGCCGCCGGGCAGGGCACGCTCGACCAGCGGCTGACCCGCCGCATCCTGCGCGAGTTCACCGACCGACGGGCGGCGCCGGCGCGCCCCTCGGCGGCCGCCCCGGGCGTCGACCTCACCGCCCGCGAGCTCGACGTGCTGCGCCTGCTCGCGGAGGGCCTGTCGAACACCGAGATCGCCGCGCGGCTCTTCGTCGAGCCGACGACGGTGAAGTACCACCTCACCGGGCTGATGCAGAAGACCCACGCGCGCGACCGGCTGCAGGTCGTGCTGTGGGGGCTGCGGGCCGGGCTGGTCGACGTGACCGGCGGCGGTTGACCCGCGCCGCCCTCAGACGACGGCCCGGTGACGCCTAGGTTGGACGTCCATGAGCGGTACCGCGCCCGAGCCCAGCGCCGACGAGGGCGCTGGCCGGCACGACGGGCTCGGCGCGCTCGTCGCGGGCCTCGGTCAGCAGGTGCGCGCGCTGCGCGCCAAGCGCGGGCTCACCCTCGCCGAGCTCGCCGAGACCACGGGGCTCAGCGCCTCGATGCTCTCGACCGTCGAGCGCGGCCGCACGGCGCCCTCGCTGGCGACCCTCCACCGCCTGGCCGAGGGCCTGGGCGTCCGCGTGACGACGCTGCTCGCCGCACCGGCCGAGGAGGGCTCCCCCGTGGTGCGCCTCGCCGACCAGATCGTCGACCAGACGCCGGGCGGCGTCGTCCGCCGCCTCGCCGTCTTCCGGCCCGAGCAGGACGTCGAGGTCTACGTCGACGAGTACCCCCCGGCCACCAGCCACGCGACGCGCCCCTCGCAGCACCCCGGGCAGGAGCACGGCGTGGTCCTGGAGGGCGTCCTGGAGGTCGAGCTGCCGGACGCCGTGCACGTCGTCGAGGCGGGCGACTCGATCAGCTACGAGGCGAAGCAGGCGCACCTCCTCCGCAACGCCTCCCCCGGCGTCACCCGTGCGGTCTGGGTGAACGTCCGACGTCTCTGAGGTCGAGGCGGCGGGTCGGGAGGGGGAGCGGGACACACGCCCGTTACGCGGGCCTGGGAGCGCGCAACGCCGTAGCAACAATCGGACTGCAGAAAATCCACTCCGGTTGTAGACGGCCCCGTGCCCCTCCCAGAGACAGGCCTCCCGATGAGCGCACCCCCGATCTCCGCCCCCGCCCCTGCCGCACCTCCCGTCGCGCCCACCGCCCCGTCGCGGGTGCTCGCCGTGCTGCCCGAGGACCGCCTCCCTCTCGGCCGCACCGCCTTTTTCGGCGCCCAGCACCTGCTCGCCCTCACGGGCATCTTCATCTTCCCGGTGCTCATCGGCAGCGCTCTGGAGCTCGAGGTGGCGCAGGTCGGGCAGATCGTCCAGGCCTGCTTCCTGCTCACGGGCGTGGTGACCGTCCTGCAGTCGAGCCGCCTGCTGCGCCTGCCGATCGTCCAGGGTCCGACGGCCGCCTTCTTCCTCGCGATCGTCAGCGCGGGGACGGCCTACGGGCTCGGGACGGCGTTCGGCTCGATGGTCGTCGCGGGACTCGTCTTCATGGCGCTGAGCATCCCGGTGGGCCGCCTCGGGCTCATGGGGCACGTGTCGGCGGTGGCCTCCCACCCCGTGGTCTTCGGCTCGCTCTTCGTCATCATCGGCGCGCAGCTCGCGGCCATCGGCCTGCCCGGCTGGTTCGGCACCGCGGGCACGCCCTCCTTCGGGGCGCCGAGCTTCGCCGTCGCCGCCGTGACGGCGCTCGTCGTCGTCGCCTGCCTCGTGCTCGGACGCCAGGGCCTCGCCAAGCGCGGCGCCGTCGTCTGGGGCATCGCGGCCGGGACGGCGACGGCCGGCCTCCTGGGCGTCTGGAGCGCGTCGCTGCCGACCGAGCTCGTGGGCCTCCCGGAGCTGCTGCCCTTCGGCTTCGGCGTCGCCTGGCCGGCCGTGCTCCTCATGCTGCTGGCCTTCCTCCAGGCCGGCACCGAGTCGATGGGCATGTACTCCCTCGTGGGCGGGTGGGCGGGTCAGCGCGTCGACCGCCAGCGCGTCAACCGGGGCCTCTTCACCGAGTTCGCCGGGACGGCGGTCGGCGCCCTCTTCGGGGGCATCGGGACGACGTCGTACCCCGAGAACGCGGGCATCGTCCGGGTCACGGGTGTCGGCAGCCGCTACGTGACGATGGCGGCCGGCGTCTTCGCCGTCGCCCTCGCCTTCGTGCCGGCCGTCGGGCTCTTCGTCGCCGGTCTCCCGGGCCCGGTGCTCGCCGCCGCCTCCACCATCCTCTTCGGCAGCATCGTCGTCGGCGGGATCCAGATGCTCTCCGGCGTGGAGTGGGACGACATCAACCTCGCGGTGGTCGGCCCGTCCGTCGTCGTGGCCCTCGGGGCGCAGTTCCTGCCCGCCGACGTCATGGCGACCGCCCCCGAGACCGTCTCCGGCCTCGTCAGCAGCCCGATGATGGTCGGGGTCGTCCTCCTCCTCGTCCTGCACGTGCTGCTCAACGTCCTCGCGCGCCCCCGCCTCGAGCGCTCGCGCGAGCGCCGTGCCGGGCGCGTCTCCCCCGCACCTGCGACGACGGAGGGCTGGCCCGTGGCCACCCCTCTCCACCACCGCGTCTACGACGAGGCCCGGCCACTGGCGGTCGACGGCGCCTACGCCGACTGGCTCGACCCGGCCACGACCGTCGTCGTGTCCGTCGACATGCACGACGGCCACCTGTCCGAGGACCCCGACTGCCCGTGCCCCGCCCCCCGGGGCCGCGAGGTCGTGGGCCCCGTCGACGCCTTCCACCGCGCCGCTCGGGCGGCCGGGGTGCCCGTCGTCCACGTGCGCTCGGAGGTGCGCGCCTCCGGGGTCGACGACGTGCGCGGCATCCCGAGCGCCTGGCGCACGACCTTCCCGCAGTGGGTGGGCCCCATCCCCGGCGTCGCCGACCACGCGCTGGCCGGCAGCCGGTGGACGCGCTTCACCACCGAGGTGGAGCCCGAGGACGAGGTCGTGACGGGCAAGAAGCGCCTGTCGGCCTTCTCCCCCACCGACCTCGACTTCCTCCTGCGCCAGATGGGCGCCCGCACCGTGGTGCTCGACGGGATCATGGCGGACTGCTGCATCCTCAGCACCGCGTTCGACGCCAACAACCTCAGCTACCGGGTCGTCGTCCTCGAGGACCTGGTCCGCGGGACGGACGAGCGCCTCGAGGCCGCCGCGCTGGCGATGGTGTCGTTGCATCTCGGGCTCGTCACGAGCTCGTCGGACCTGCTGGGCGCGTGGGAGTCGGTGGCGGCCCGTCGGCGCCCCGTCGCCACGGCGCGATGACGAGCGGCCCGACGCTCGCCACCGGCCCCGCCGCGGACGCCGCCCCCGACGCGCCCCCCGCGCGCCGGGGGCGGCCCGCCGTCGTCGTCACCCTCGTCGTGGCAGCGACGGGGCTGTCGACGGCGCCGACACCCCTCTTCCCGCTGTACGCCGCCCGCGACGGCCTGGCGGCGGGCGCGACGGCGGCCGTCTTCGCCGTCTTCGCCGGCGGCGTGCTCGCTGGCCTCGGGGCGGCGCCCGCGCTGGTCGGCCGCCTCGGCCAGCGGCGCGTCCTGCTGGCAGCCGCGGCCGTCGAGGTGGTCGCCGCTGCCGTCCTGGCCCTGGCGCCCGGGGTCGTCGGCCTCGCCGTGGGCCGGGTCGTCTGCGGTGTGGGTGTCGGGGCGCTGGTGGCCACGGCGCCGGTCGTCGTCCGCTCGCTCACCGAGGGCGCACCCGCACGGGTGCGGCAGCGGTGGGCGTCCGTCACCGGCGCCATGGCCATGGCCGGCCTGGGGCTCGGCCCGCTCCTCGCCGGCGTCCTGGCGGCCCTGGCCCCACTGCCGCTGCACCTCCCCTACGCGGTGGTCGGCGCTGTCGTGCTCGTGCTGCTCGTGCCGCTGGCCCGGACGCCGGAGACCTCGGCGCCCGTACTCGACGGAGCCGACCCGCGCGGACGCCCGACTGCTTCCTCCGGTGCGCCCGCGCCCGCTCGCCTCCGGGCCTTCTGCGCCTTCGCGGTGACGGGCTTCTTCGGGGCGCTGGCGGCCGAGACGTTCGCCCTCGTCGGTGCGCCGGGAGGCGTGGCGGTGACGGGCGCGGGGATCGCGGCGGTCTTCCTCGCGGGCGCCGCGGCTCCCCTCGTCCTGGGCGCCCGGAGCACCCGTGCCGGCGCCGGCGCGCACGTGGCCCTCCTCGCCGGCCTCGCCGCCGCCGGCGCGGCGCTGCTCGCGGGTCTGCCGTGGCTGCTGCTGCTGTCCGGGCCGGTCGCCGGGGCCGGCAGCGGGGTGCTGATCGCCCGAGTGCTCGCCGAGGCGACGGAACGGGCGGGCGTCACGGGCGCCCGCGCGGTGCTCACCGCCGCCTACTGCGGCCTCGCGCTGCCGGTGCTCGGGCTCGGGGCGCTGCTCCTCGTCGTCCCCCTGGACGTCGCCGTGGTGCCCTTCACGCTGCTCGTCGCGGTGCTGCTGCTCCTGGCCGGCAGCCCGGCGGGTGGGCGGCGAGCGGCGGGCCGCGGCGGACCCGGCGACCACCCGGCGTCCTGAGCCGGTCCGTCGGTCCGGCCTGCGGTGCTGCCCGACGACGAGCACGCCGCTCGCCCAGTCGGTCAGCGTGGAGAGGGAGTCGCCTGACCGACGAGCGGCGCCGTGACGTCCCCGCGCAGCACGTAGTAGCGCAGGAGCACCTCGGCGTCGGCCGCGAGGTCACGACCGTCCGTGCCTGGCGTGAGGTGGACGGCGACCGCCCGTGGCTCACCCTCGCTGGTGCGGCCGACGGCGCGGGCCACGACGCCTCGAGCAGAGCCGAAGAAGGGGGGCACCTCGACCACCCACCCGTCGACGCCGCCCGACAGGTCGATCCTCACGCGCTGGTCGAGCACCCCGCGGGCGGCGTCGGGGACGAGCTCGGTGGACCCGCTCGTGCGGACGTCGAGCACCTCGACCTCCGTGCCGTCGTCCTCGGCCCGGGTCACACGGCAGTCGCCCTCGAAGAAGAAGCCGACCGCCTCGACCCGTCCGGCTCCGGCGAGCACCGGGTCCGCGATCTCCGGGGGCAGGGTCCCGCAGAGCCACGCGTCCTCGTACTCCGTCGCGGCGTACCCGGCCAGCGCCGCGTCGTCGAGCTCCACGGGCGTGCCGTCGACGCTGCGGACAGGCTCAGGTGCCGGCGGGTCGTCGCTGCACCCGGCCACCACCGGCAGCACCAGGGCGAGGGCGGCCACGGTCGCGAGGTGGCGTGTGCGCACGTCAGGACCGTAGGCGAGCACGCGTCCGCACAGGGCCGGCGCCACGTCCGCTCACGCGGACGGGTGGAGTGCGGCAGCCGCTCGCATCGCCCCGACGGTCCTGCGGTCGAGAGCCCTGGACGGCGCGAGGCGGTCGGTCGACCGCTGGTCTGCGTCGAGCTCGTCGCCGCGTCCCGGTCGACGCCGTCCTCGCGGCACGACGAGCTCCTCGGCCGGGCGCGCCCCGCTCGACGACGGACGTCGCCCGGTCAGGACCGGGCACCCCACAGGCCGGGGTCCAGCGAGGCCGACGTCCCGAGGAGCAGCCTCCGGTCGGGTTCCACGAGGCAGAGACGGATGTGGACCCAGAGGTGGACCCAGCGGACGGCCAGCTGCCGGGGGGTGAAGCGCACGCGTCGTCCTCGGACCCGCTCGATCTCGAACCACATGGTCATGTCCACGTCCCGGACGTCGTCCCAGGCGACGTGGCGGGGGCGCCCGTAGTGGCGGACGGTGATGCCGCTCGCGCTGAGGTGCACGCCCTCGGCCGCGACCCAGGGCGCCAGCAGGTGCGCGACGAAGACCGCGAGGGCACCGACCACCACGGCGGTGGCGGCGCGTCCCGAGGCGAGCGCGGCGACCGCGGCGGCACCGAGCGGGACGAGCAGCACCAGAGCGCCGATCCAGCGCTGAGCCCCGGTCCACGGGGCGCAGGCGACGAGCGTCGACGGCGCTCCCGTCTCCGGGTCCGTGGACAGCTGGGGACCGGGCCTCGTGCGGTTCCAGCGCCGTTCCAGCACCAGGGTGACCGGCACGCCGACGCCGAGGGCGAGCATGGCCAGCCCGATGACGCCGGGGAGCGGGTGGGTGGTCATGATCGAGACGAGGGCGCCACCCATCCCCAGGAAGAGCACCGCTCCCGCCAGCACGAGCGGCAGCGGGTGCGTGCCCGCCTTCTCCCCGACGCTGCCCCACGCGGTGGTCACCCGCCCGCGCCCGGAGTGGTCGCCGCCTGCGTCAGACGACATGGCCGTGTCCGAGCTCGGCGAACTCCCCCGCGGGCAGGTGAGGCAGCACACGCACGACCGCACCTCCGGGAGCCGGCGGGGCGGGAGGTCCGACCCGGCGCACGAGAGGCGGGTGCACCTCCGTGCAGCCGGGCACGCTAGACGGTCGTCGCGGTCGCCCACGAACGGTCACGTCGAGTCCACCCGGCCGTGACGCTCGTCCACCCGGTCGCACCCCGGCCGTGTCACTGAGGTGCCAGTCCGCGCATGGGTGGAGCGGCTCGCAGCGCAGCCGCAGCGCCTGACCGACGAGGAGATCGCCCGCATCGACGACGTCGCTCGCCACGACATCGAGGGTCGCGCCGAGGGCCCGCGCGCCCGGGCCTCATGCCGAGGCAGTCCCACGAGCGACGCCGGCGGTGCGGTCGCCGGCATCAGGCGGCCAGCGCCCTCGCCCAGTCGCGGGCCGCGGCGACGACCACGTCCGCCCCCCCCCTCGCGCAGCAGCTGCACCGGCGTCGTGCCGCCCAGGTCCGGCTGCGGGGACACGAGCCAGGACGCCTGGGTCCACCTCGACACCAGGGGCTCGGGGACCTCGCGCAGCACGGCGTCCAGCCCGGGCAGCGGCGAGCCACCGGAGAACTGGAAGGTCGGGTAGACGACCCGCCCCGACCCCGTGGTGAGCGCGAGCAGGCCCCGGCGCTTGCTCACGGCCTGCTTGGAGACGAGCCGACCGGAGCGCGACAGCAGTCGCCGCACCCCGTCGACGTCGTAGAACCCCCCGAGGTGGTCGGTCCACCGCTCGGCCGCGTCGAGCACGTGGTCGACCGCGGCCCGTGCGGCCGAGGCGGCGTCCACCCGGGCGAGCGCGGCGCCGTCGGGGTCGCGGAGCACGAGCTCGCGGAGCACCTGCTCGACGAAGGACCGCTGGGCGCCCGTGGTCGGCGCCGGGGTCGAGGACGGGAGGGCGTCCGGGACCGTGGCTGCGTCCGTCATGAGCACCCCTGTCCTCGTCCACCCCGTCAACCCAAAGTGCACCTCTCCGTCAACGCCGTCGACCCTGCGGAGGGGCGCGGGTCGACCGTGCGTCGCGCGTGGTGCCTGCTCGGCTTCGAAGGGCGCGAGCGACCGGGACCTCGTGGGTCGACGGGCGGGTGCCGGCCCACCATCCCCGCGCGCCTGCTCAGGCGCCGTCGCGCCCGCAGCCGCAGGACTCACCGAGGCGCAGCTCCGCCCCGAGCACCTCGTGGACGGCGGGGGCGTCGGGGTGCTCGATCCGCTCGAGCAGCGTGGCGACGGCGACGCGGGCGATCTCGGCGACGTCCTGGACGACGGAGGTGATGGACGGCGTCATGAAGCGGCCCGCCGAGGACCCGTCGATGCTGACGAGCGCCACGTCCTCCGGGACCCGCAGACCGAGGTCGTGGCAGGCGCGCACGGCCCCGATGGCCTGCGCGTCGCTCGCGACGAAGAGGGCGTCGGGCCGCTGCTCAGGTGGCCGCTGCAGCAGCCGCTGCGCCGCCGCGTGCCCGCCCTCGCGCGAGAAGGGCTCGTGCTCGGGCGGCACGACCTCCTCGAGCCCGGCCTCCCCCAGCGCCTCGGCCCACCCCGCCTGCCGCTCGACGACGGCGCTGATGCCCCGCGGCCCGAGGACGGCCGCCGGGCGGACACGCCCGTGCGAGAGCAGGTGTCGTGCGGCCGTGAGGGCGGCGCCGCGGTTGTCGATGGCCACGGTGCTGTCGCGCGAGCCCGCCGGTGCACGGTCCAGGAGCACCGTCGGCATGCCCGCGCCCTCGAGGCCGGAGGTGTCGGGGTGCTGCAGGGAGGAGATGAGCAGCAGCCCGTCGACCTGGTGGTCGAGGAGGGCCCTCAGGTGCGTGCCCTCGTGCTCGGCGGCGTTGCTCGTCGTCCCGAAGAGGAGCACCTGGTCCCGGGCGAAGGCCTCGTCCTCGACGGCCTGGGCCAGCTCGGCGAAGTGCGGGTTGACGTGGTCGGGCATGAGCATGCCGATCGACCGGCTCCGGTTGGCGCGCAGCGCCCTCGCGAGGCGGTTGGGCCGGTAGCCCAGCTGCTGCACGGCCTCCTCGACGCGCTCGCGGGCGCTCGCGGAGACGGGCCGCGGGCCGTTGTTGAGCACGTAGCTGACGACGGCCGGCGAGACGCCCGCCGTCCGCGCCACGTCCGCCCGGGTGATCGCCATCAGATCAGTGTCGCCCCGGCTGGTGGGGCCGCCGTCTGCGCGCCGCGGTGCTGCACGGCACGGGCGCCCGCCGCGACGCCGGCGGAGCACGCCTCCGGCAGCGCGTCACCACGAGCCAGGGATGCGCACAGGGCGCCGACGAAGGCGTCACCCGCCCCGCTCGTGTCCACGACCGGCACCTCGGGCGACGGCACGTGGCCGCCCTCGGCGCCCCGGGCCCACACCGCGCCCTGGGCTCCCAGTGTCACGACGACCGACGCGCAGGCGTCCGCGAGCCGGCCGGCCAGCGTCTCGGGTGCGTCCGCGTCGAGCCCGAGGTCGTGCGCCAGGGACGCGGCCTCGACCTCGTTGACGACGAGCGGGTCGCAGCAGGCGAGCAGCGCCGCGCCGACGGGGCGGTACGGCGCGAGGTTGTGCACCGTCCGGGCTCCCGCCGCGGCAGCGCCGGCAGCGGCGGCGCGCACGACCGCTTCCGGCACCTCCGCCTGGCTGAGGACCACGGCCACGGCCGGCAGCTCGGCCAGGGCGGCCTCCACCGACCGGGGGGCGAGGGCGCTGCTCGCGTCGGCCGCGACGACGATGCTGTTGGTGCCGTCCGCGGCGACGGTGACGACCGCGGTGCTCGTCGCCCGGGACGCCAGGCGCTGCACGAGGGCGACCTCGACGCCCGCCGTCCGCAGCGCCGCCACGACCGCGTCCGCGGCCGCGTCGTCCCCGACGGCGCCGACCATCGCCGTGCCCGCACCCGCCGTCGCGCAGGCGACGGCCTGGTTGGCCCCCTTCCCGCCCGGGGCCCGGCCCCACTCGCGGGCCATGAGGGTCTCCCCCGGCCGGGGCAGCTCTCCCACGTGGAGGTGCAGGTCCTGGTGCACCGACCCCACGACGGCGACCGTGACCGCGGCCGGACCCGTGGCGCCGGCGCTCACCCCTTCTCCCCGCTGCTGGCGATGGAGGTGGCGAAGTAGCGCTGCAGGAGCAGCAGGAGGACGGCGGGCACGACCGAGATGAGCAGGGCTCCGCCGAACATCTGCCCGAAGTTGAACTCGGTGTCCGAGAACGTCCGGGCGATGGCGATGGCGGCCACCTGCTTCTCCTGGTCGGAGACGAGCAGGAGCGGCCACAGGTACGCCGACCACTGCCCGAGGAAGATGAGCAGCGCCGAGTTGATGAGCGCCGTCGTGCTGAGCGGCACGTAGAGCCGCGTCATGATCCGGAACTCGCCCGCGCCGTCGACGATGGCCGCCTCGCGCAGCGACGACGGCACCCCGCGGAAGAACTGCCGCAGGTTGAAGATGGCCAGCCCGTTGCCGATGCCCGGGAGGATGAGGCCCACGTAGGTGTTGTCGAGGTGCCACTGCGTGAAGAGCTGGGCCATGGGGATGGCGATGGCCTCGAACGGCACCATGAACCCGACGACGAGGAGGGCGAAGACGCCCTCGCGCCCGGGGAAGCGCAGCACCGTCAGGGCGTACGCGGCCGGCACCGAGAGCGCCAGGCCCAGCAGGACGGACACCAGGGCCACGAGCAGCGAGTTGGCCAGGCTGCGCCCGAAGCCGAGCTGGCCGAACAGGGCGCTGTAGTTGTCGAGCGTCCAGGTGTCGGGGACGAGCGTCCGCCAGCCCAGCGGGCTGACGCTGCCGATGACCTCGCTGCCCGGGCGCAGGGAGCCGAGCAGCATCCAGACGGCGGGCAGCAGGAAGGCGACGCCGATGACGGCCGCCAGCAGGGTGAGCAGCGCCGTGCCGACCCAGCGTCGGGGCGCGGGGCGGCGGTCGCCCCGTGCGGCGGTGGGTCGCGTCGACGGGTGGACCGCCACGTCAGTCCTCCTCCTTGAGCAGGCGGAACTGGACGGCGACGATCGCCAGCATGATGAGCGTCAGGATGAGGATCGCCGTCGCGCCGAGGTTGGGCTGCGAGTAGGTGTAGGTCCGGCGGTAGGCGTCGAACATGAGCATCGTCGTCGACTGGTCCGGCCCGCCGTTGGTGAGCAGCTGCACGGGCACGAAGAGCACGAAGTTGGCCACCGTGTCCGCCACGAGCACGAAGAGCAGCGGCCGCTTCATCATCGGGACGGTCACCGACGTGAACGTGCGCCACCGACCCGCCCCGTCGAGGCTCGCGGCCTCGTAGAGCTCGCGGTTGACGTCGTTGAGACCGCCGATGAGGAAGAGCATCCAGTAGCCGATGCCGATCCAGGAGGCGACCAGGGCGATGCTCGCCAGGGCCTGCTGGGGTGACGTGAAGAAGGGCTGCGGCGCCAGCCCGAGCGCCGTGAGGACGCCGTTGACCGGGCCGTCCTGGCGCAGCGCCACCCCCCAGGCGACGGACGACCCGACGAGCGGGACGGTGCAGGGGACGAAGACGAAGACCCGCCACAGCCCGCGCCCGGGCAGCCGCTGCACGAGCAGCACCGAGATCGCCATGGCCAGCGCGATCTGCACGGGGTTGATGACGAGGTTGAAGGCGATGGTGCGCCACAGGGTGCCCAGGAAGAGCGGGTCGCTCAGCAGCTGCTGGTAGTTGGCGAACCCGGCGAAGCGCTGCTCGGCGAGCAGGCCGACGCCGACGCGCTCGAAGAGCGTCGACCACGCGGCCCCGGCGAAGGGCACGAGCCGCAGCAGCACGATGGCCGCGAGCGCGGGGCCGAGGAAGAGGACGGCCGTGCGGAGGTCCCGGCCCCGTCCGGGCCGCCGGCCGGGGCGCGACGACGGGGCAGCGGCCGGGCTGGCGCCCGACCGTCCCTGCGCCGCGGCGCGCCGCGTCCCCTCCTGGGCCTCCGCGCTCACGGGAGCCGCCCCGTCGTCGCCGTCCTCACTGGTACTGCGCCCAGGCCGTCTCGAGCTGGCTCTGCGCGCTCTCCAGGGCGGCGGCCGGGTCGCTGCCGTTGGCGATGTCGGAGAAGGCCCGTCCCATGATGTCCTCGAACTCCACGTAGCCCACCGTGGCGACGCGGCCCACGCCGGTGGTGGTGGACTCGAGCTCGACGACCTCGGCGGCCTGCTGGCCCGCCTCGCTGCCGGTGAAGGCGTCGCTCGTGAGGTAGGACTCGAGCCCGGCCGTGTTGGCGGGCAGCTCGGAGAAGGACCGGTTGGTGGCGTAGCCGCTCTCGCCGTCGACGGCCAGCCACTTCATGAAGATCGCGGCGGCCTCCTTGTTCTGCGAGAAGGGGTTCATCCCCACCGACCAGGAGCCGTTGGGCGTGACCGGCTCGCCGCCCTCCCACACGGGGTTGAGGGCGGCCCCCCAGTCGACGTCGGAGTCGGCGAGCTGGGGCACGAGCCAGTTGCCCTGGACCATGTACGCGGTACCGCCCTCGAGGAAGGTCGCGTCCGTCTGCTCGGCGGTGATGCCGCGCGGCGAGACGCCGTCCGCGTAGAGGGAGCCGTAGTAGGTCATGGCGTCGACCCAGCCCTCGTCGACCACGGCCGGGGTGAGGTTGCCCTCCCCCTCGGCACCGATGCCCCCGCCGGCCGAGACCGGCAGCGGCTCGAGCTGGTAGTAGCGGTTCGGCTGGCCGAAGAGGAGCCCGTACGTGGCGCCCGCCGCCTTGGCCGCCGCGGCGTCCTCCTTGAGCTGCTGCCAGGTGATGCGCTCGTCGGGGTCCGTCGACGGCGGGGTCAGGCCGGCCTGCTCGAGCAGCGTCTTGTTGTAGTAGAGGACCTGCGTGGAGTTGGCGATGGGCAGGCTCCAGAGCTTCCCGTCGTAGGAGCTGTTCTCCACGGTGGCCTCCTGGAGGCCGTCCGTCAGGTCGCCGAACTGGTCCGTCAGGTCCTCGAGGTAGCCGCGGGTGGCCAGCGCCGACACGCGCGGCTGGTCGACCCAGAAGACGTCCGGGTCACCGCTCTTCGACGTGATGCGCGAGTCGAGCACGCTGTTGAGGTCGTCGAAGGGGACCTGCTGGTAGGTGACGTCGACGCTCGGGTGCTCCTCCTCGAAGGCCGCCACGACGTCGTCCATGTCCTCTGCCACCGGGTCGAGGTGGCCGACCACGGTGATCGACGCCTCGGGGTCGCTCGAGGGGATCGTCCAGTCGCCGCCGGACCCTGCGGCGTCACCGCCGTCCCCGCCGCCGCAGCCGCTCAGCAGCAGCGCACCGGCCGCCAGCGCACCGATCGTCCGCATCGTCCTCGCGCTCATCGGATCTCACCCATCGTCGTCGTGAAGTAGTCGTTGAAGGCGGCGGCGTCCACGTCGACGGCGACGCGGGCGTTGACCTCGAGGTCCATCTCCTGGCCGTGCTTCCCGCGCTCGGGGTGGAAGTCGGCGAGCATCGCGCCGCGGAGCCGGTCCCCGAGCTCGACGGCCACGTACGCGTCGCGCCAGGTGAGCAGGTCGGGGCGGCTGAGGGCCGCGACGGCCAGCGGGTCGTGCATGGCGCACGAGTCGACGGCCTCGTCCCCGCCGCGCTCGGCGAGGTGGTCGATCCACGCCTGCGTGTACTGCCCGGCGAAGGCGGTGAAGGGCTGGTCGCTCGCCGCCATGGCCTCCGCCTGCGCCCGGTCGACGCGGACGCGCAGCGTCACGTCGAGGCCGACGAAGTCCGCGCGGACGCCGCTGGTGAGCACCGCGTGGGCGGCCTCCGGGTCGCACCAGATGTTGAACTCGCCGGGCATGCCGGCCTCGTTGGTGTGCTGGAGGAAGACCCCACCCATGATCACCAGGCGCTTGAGGCCGCCGGCGAAGCCCGGGTCGAGGCGCATCGCGAGCGCCACGTTGGTGAGCGGTCCGATCGCGACGAGCGTGAGCTCCCCCGGGTGGGCCCTGACGGCCTCGACGAGGGCCGTCGCCGCCGGCTCGGGGCGCGGCTCCCGCGGCGCCATCCCGGCGGGGAGGCTCCCCTGGCGGGCGCGCGGGCGCACCAGCGGGTCGCGCGCCCCTCGGTGCACGGGCACCTCCGGGCGCCCCAGCCGGTCGAGCAGCTCGAGCGTCAGGGTCGTCGCCGTGTCGACGTCGGTGTTGCCGCCGACCGTCGTCACGAGCTCGAGGTCGAGCTGCGGGTCGGCCAGGCACAGCGCGAGGGCGAAGCCGTCGTCGATGTCGCTGCCCGGCGCTCCCATGGCCAGGTCGGTGTCCAGGATCAGGCGTTCCACGGGCGGTCTCCTCAGCGGTGCGACGTCGGTGTCAGCGAGGGCGACGAGTGGTCTACTCGTGTAGACGGTGGTTCTACACGAGTAGACCGTGACGGCACAAGGTTGCCTTGACGGACGGTCCGGCTGGTCGCACGTGCGGGCTGCGGCGCCGGGCTCGGGCGGTGGACGACGGGCCGGAGGTGCGGCCGGCGCCCTGCAAGGCACCCCGTGGCACGGTCGAGAGCTCGTCGTCGACCGGCGGCTCCCGCTCCGCGTCGCGCGCGGAGTGCGGCGTCAGTCCGGCCGGTGACGCACCCAGGTGGACGAGCGGCGAGCGACGTCGTGGACGCGCGCGACCTCGTCGTCGGTCAGCCGCGGCGGCTGGGCGCCGAGCCACCGGGCCAGCCGCCGCCGACCGGTGACGACGACGTCGCCCGGCTGCGAGCGGATGATCAGGCCGCCGCGGGCGCCGACGACGGCGACGACCCCGGTCACGTCCACGGGTCCCGCGCCCGCCGCGGCCAGGAGCCGGCCCGCGCGTCGCGCCTCGTGCCGGCTGTTGCGGACGTACGGCACCCGCTGGCCGTCGACCATGACGGTGCTGCCGCCGACCCACACGCGGGCGCGGGGGTGGTGCTTGGTGTTGATGGTGAAGACCCCGCCCGGGCCGACGACGACGTGGTCGATGTCGCTGCCCCGCTCGCCGACGGGCACGGCGTGCAGGACCCGCCACCGGCCACCGAGGCGGGCCAGCTCAGCCGCGACGGCCTCCTCGCCGTCCGCGCCGATCCGCCACGCCCGCTCCTCGGTGTGGACGCCGAGCAGCCGGGCGAGGAGAGTCCGGACGGGCGCCGCGCGGCGCAGCTCGACGGCCTTCGCCCGCGCAGCCGCGCCGGGCCGGCGCGAGGTGAGGTCGGTCCACGGCAGCTCGACGGCAGCGGTCTCGCCCGCGGCAGACATGGGCTCAGCCGCGGCCTCCGGCGCGGCAGGCGCGCGGGGCGCCGGGACGGGCGCCACCTCCTCGAGTGCGCCGTCGGCCTGCTCGGGCGAGGCCCGCGGGCGCACCACGTCGGGATGAGCAGCCAGCGCGGCGTCGAAGGCGGCGCGCCCCGCGTCGTCGCCGCCGTCGGCGAGGACAGCGGTTCCGGTCCTGCAGTCCCAGTAGCCGAGCTGCTCGCCGTCCGGTCTCCGCACGTACAGGCGGTCGTGGCCGTACCGCTGCCAGCGCTGGACTTCGAGGTCGCTCATCGTCGAAGGCTCGATCACCCCGTGACGACCGGAGTGAGCCTCGAGGGTGGATCACCCGGATGCCGTCGGCCTCCCCCGCCGCACCCGTTGCGGCAGCGACTGACCCGCGCGGGCACGGCCGAGGTCGGTCTGCCACGGGTCGAGGGCCTCGACGAGCCGGTCCAGCGCCCCGAGCGCCCGGGCGACGCCGAGGACGGTCTCCAGGCTGACGCCGACCTCTCCGTGCTCGAGGCGTCGCACGGTGTCGCGGGAGATGCCCGCGCGCTCGGCGACCTGCTGCGCGGTGAGGTCCTGCAGCTTGCGCCACGCGGCGAGCTGGGCACCGATGTCCTGGCCGGCGCGGCGGACGCGGGCGGGTGTCGTCTTGACGGTCATGACGCTCCTCATGCCTGACGGATCAGTCATCATTGGCCTTGACGACCGTTGTGTCAGTCATGGGATCGGCGACTGACGTCGGGGACTCAGCAGGTCCGTCCTGACCGGCACCGAGCTGCACCAGACGACGACGCGGACCGGGCCCGAGCGGACCCTGACGATGACGTCGATCGTCCGCCCGTGGGCCTACGTCGGCCTGAGCGAGAAGTTCTTCGACCGCATGAGCAGCCATCGGCAGTCCAAGGAGGAGTGGCGCCGAGCGCTGCTGGTCCGATCCGGCGCGACCCCGTTCAGCAGCGACGACATCAAGTACCTGGAGGCGCGCGTCCACGCCGTCCTCACGGAGACGCAGGAGGTGACCCTCGCGCAGGCCGTCCCCAACGGCAACGCCTCCGCCCAGCCCCGCAACCCCGCCTTCCTCGACCAGTGCGCCGACGCCGTCGTCGCGGTCCTCCGGCTGACGGGCACGCTGATCTGAGAGGACGACGAGCCGGTCGGGCGTGACGTCCACCTGCGTCCGCACCGTGCGAGCGCGCCGCTGGGAGGGACACCGCGAGTCGTCCTCCACCGCTGCGGTGAAGGTCTCCGTCGAAGGCTTGTCGGATGCCATCTCACGAAAGCACACTGCAAGCATGGTGAACATCCTCGTCCGCGACGTGCCGGACGACGTCCACGCGGCCCTGCAGCGCACCGCCGCGCGGCGCCACCAATCGATGCAGCAGCTCCTCGTCGAGGAGCTGCGCGAGGTCGTACGGCGGCGGTCCGTCGCCGAGCTGCTGGACGAGGTCGAGCAGCAGCGGGGCGGTCGCGTCGGCCTGGCGGCCGCCGTCGCCGACCTCGATGACGACCGCACCGGGCGATGACCTCGACGATCACCGCGCGGTGATCGTCGTCGACGCGTCCGTCCTGGCCAACGCCCTCGCTGACGACGGCGAGGACGGCGCTCTCGCCCGGGCCGCCCTGCGATCTTCGGGCGGGCTGACGGCGCCTGACCTCGTCGACGTGGAGACCTCGTCGGTGCTCCGGAAGCGCTGGCTGCGCGGCGACCTCGACGACGACCGCATCGAGACCGCGATCGGCCACCTCGAGCGGCTGGACCTGGAGCGCGTCCCCACCTTGCGCCTGCTCCGGCGGGCCCTCGCCCTGCGACGGAACGTCACCGCGTACGACGGGTGCTACGTCGCACTGGCCGAGGTGCTGGGTTGCCGCCTCGTCACCGGGGACGCCCGGCTCGCCGCGGCCGCCGCGGGCGTGTGCGCGGTGCAGGCCCTCTCCACGACGACGACCCGCTGAGAACCCCGTTCCGCGCCAGCTCGCCCCTCACGCCAGCGTCGCGTTGTGCGCCCTCAGCACCTCCATGACGAGGGCGAGCCCGGCGACCGTCTCCAGCGACAGCGTGCTCTCCGGCACCACCTGCAGAGCGCCACGAGCACGAGGCGTGGCGGCGTCCGGGCCGTCGTCGAAGAGCACGTGCGCGAGCAGGTCCTCGTCGTGCCGGCACCGGTAGCGGAACCCAGCGACGTCGGGCAGCCAGAGGCGCAGGGCCCTCGCCCACGCCCGGGTCGTCAGGTACTCCCCCGCACTGCTCTTCGTCAGCTCCAACGGCGCGCCGACCTGGGTCAGCGCGGCGCCGTGCAGCACGAGGACAGGCAGGTCCCGCACCACCTCGACCGTGCTGATGCGACGACCGACGAGCCGTGACCGTGGGACGAGGCGCGCCGCACCCCCGACGGGCAGGTCGCGGCAGAGCGTCTCGGCCACCGCCGCCCGCCCGTCCTCGCCGAGGTAGGTGGACGCCCAGTCGCCGTCGAGGCTGTCGAAACGCCCGCCGCGCAGCCGTGACGGCTGCGGCGTCGGGTTGAAGGCGTCGGCCGGGTGGTCGCCGTGGACGCGCACCAGCCGCGTCCCGGCCTCGAGGGTCTCGACGACCGGCGTCCCGGCGGGCTGCCGGTCGGGGGGCAGCGCGAGGTTCACCGCCGCGCGGCGCCCTCGCGCGCGTCGGACGCCTCAGCCGCCGGTCTCTCACCGACGAGCACGAGCAGGTCGTCCTCGTCCGCACCATCGATGAGGTCCCGCGGCGCCCGGTCCCCCAGCCGCGGATGGGCGCTGACCCACCACGACGCGACGCCCCACGGGTCCTCGGCCGCTCCGAGCGCCTGGTTGACGACCTCGACGACCGGGTGGACGCGGCCCCGCACGGGGTCGACCTGGAAGGCGGGGAAGACGTAGGAGCGGGTCGAGCGGTCCAGCACACCCAGCAGCCGCCCGCTGCGACGGAGCCGGCTGGCCGCCTCGCGGGGGTTGCGCCCGCGGATGCCTAAGGCCTCTGCCACGGCGCTCGACGTCAGCATGTCGACGTCCAGGACCGCGCGCTGAGCCTCCGCCCGGATCGCGAGGTCGGCGAAGGCGTCACGGACGGAGTCGTGGACGGCGCGCGGCCCGCCGACGAGGCCCTCGAGCTGGGCGTCGACGCGCAGCGTCGCCTGCACGAGCGTGACGAGCGCCGCCGAACCACCGGCCGGTTGCTGGCGCACCACCGCCTCCTCTACGACGGAGAGCAGGTCGTCGGCGGGCAGCCCGGCCAGCTCCGCAGCCAGGCGCTCCAGCGGTGACGCACCGTCCGGCAGTACGTGCATCATGCCGACCCCCACCTCGACGAGACCTACACCTTCCAGCAGTGTAGGGATCGTCCAGCCTCAAGGCCAGTGTGCCCGCGGCCCCCTCCACCGGACGTGGACGTGCACGCGGCGCTCGCACGCGCCGCGTTCGGCCGACGGCGTGGCGCCGCAAGGGCGAGAACCCTGCGGCGCCGCGTCCGAGCAGCGCAGAGCTACAGGTAGAGCACCGCGGACGTCGCGATGCCGCCGACGGCGACGACCCACATGTACGGCAGCGTGCGCACCATGACCTGCTGCGGCTTGGTGCCCGCGTACTGCGAGGCCCACACGGTCTGCGTGCTCGTCGGGTCCGAGACGCCGAGCACCTGGTTGTAGGAGGCCATGAGCCCGAGCACCGCGAGCGGGGAGAACGTGCCGACCGCCGTCAGCGCCCCGGCGACGCCGGCGCCGAGCCCGAAGATGTTGAGGGGCCCGCGGAAGAGGCACAGCGGCACGAGCAGCGAGAAGACGAGCACGTAGAGCCACGGGTTCGTGGGCGCGACGGCCTCGACCACCGGCGTGAGGGCGTCAACCGCGGCCGGGAGGTTGACCGCGGCCAGCAGCATCCCGATGGCCACGAAGAGCGTGATCGGCGGGGCGGCGACGGTGAAGCCGTCGTAGAGGGTCCGCAGCAGCCGCGTCGCGAGGTCGCGGGGGCGCGTCGTCGTCAGAGCGGCGTAGAGGACGCCCGCGAGCAGCGACGGGATGATCGGCACGGTCAGTCCCAGCGCCAGGACGATGGGCACGAGCGGCGTCAGGAGCGAGTACCAGGGCGCGTCGCCGAGCCGCTCGCGCCGGCTCGGGGCGCTACCGCGGCCGGTCGAGGAGGTGAGCGACCAGGCGTGCACGGTCCCGCGCCGGCGCACCTCGACGAGGACGAAGCCGAGGGCGCCCACGAGGGCGAAGGGGAAGAGGAAGACCATGTAGGAGCGCACCTCGGCGATCGACAGGTCCAGCGCCGAGGAGAAGAACTGCCAGACGGGCAGCTCGAACGGCACGCCCACGCCGATGCCGACGAGGATCGTCCCGGCTGCGGTGACCTTGGGGACACCGACGGCCACCATCGCCGGGATGCCGATGACCCCGGCCAGCAGCGCCGCGGGGGCGGAGCCGGTGACGGTGCCGACGAGCGCGGAGACGACGAGGACGCCGAGGGCCACGACCACCGGCCGGTCACCGGCGAACTCCACCGTCTTGCGCACGAGGGTGCTGGCGATGGCCGTGTCCCGCATGAGCGAGCCGAGCCACGAGCCGATGAGGATGGCGATCATCGTGGAGGCGAGCCGGGTCGAGCCGTCCTGCAGGACGGTCTGCAGGACGCTGCCCTCCTCGCCCACGAGGGGGGCGCCGGCGACGAGCGCGATGCCCACGGAGAGCAGGACGAGGGCGAAGGCGGTCGGCACCTTGCCGCTGAGGATGAGGGCGACCCCGAGGGCCATGATGACGAGGATGGCGACGGCCACGGTCAGAACTCCTTGACGACGTCGGTGCGGGAGGGCGGCGCGAGCGCCGCCTCGAGGCAGGTCGTGGCCGCCGCGGTCACGAGGAGCGGCGAGCGACCGAGGCCGAGCGCCTGCTGGGCGAAGGCGTGGGCGGCGAGCTCCTCGGCGCCGGCGACGTGGGCCCAGCGGACCCACCGGCCCAGGCGCAGCGCGGGGACGCCGACGGCGCCCCGCAGCTCGGCCGCGTGGCGCTCGGCCACGAGGTGGTGCGCCCGCTCGTGCGCGACGGCGGCCGCGCGCACCGACCCGGTGGGGAACCAGGCGCGCCACCCGAGCAGCTCGACGAGGTCCTCGCACAGGGCGACCGCGTCGGTGAAGACCTCGACGACGCCCTCGCGGTGGAGGTAGCGGGCCACCACCGGGTCCGGACGGTCCAGGCCGTCGTCGCGCTCGACGACGCGGCCGGGTGCGCCCGCGCCCTGCGGGGCGGCGGCCATCCGCCGCCCGAAGGCCTGGGCGCGCTCGCTGACCTGCCGCAGGAGGTCCTCGCTGCGGCCGTCGTTCGTCGGGACACCGCGCAGGAGGTCCGCGCCGAGGGCGACGTCGCTGCGCCCGCCGAGCGCTCGCGCGCGGGCGAGCGCTCCCGCACCCGGGCGGCGGGCCCGGTCGAGGACGGCGGCCGGCGCGCTCACGAGCGCACCTCGAGGACGGCGACGAGGTCCTCGTCGCCCGCTCGGCCCTCGAGCTCGGTGCGGGCCAGGGAGACGAGCGAGCTCTCGTCGAGGACGCCGGAGAGGTCGGAGATGCGGGCCCCGACGAGCAGCTGCACCGCCGGGGCCCGGGAGCCGCCGTCGCCGTAGCTCGTCCGGGCGCTGATGACGCGCGGCAGCAGCTCGCCGGCGGCGCCGACGGTGGACTGCTCGACGTGGGCGTCGCGCGAGGCGAGGCGGACGACGCCGTCGCGGTCGAGCACGCGCACCGGCCGGCGCGGCCGCCCGAGCAGGCGACGGGTGGACGGGCCGCCGTAGACCACGTGGTGCGGCGTCTCCGCGAGGACGCTGACCTCCCCCGCCGCGACGTCGAGGCTTCGCGCCGCCAGCCCGTCGAGCTCGGAGCGGTCGAGGCGGGCGGAGCGGTCCTGCGTCCGCAGCTCCGTGGCGCCCGTCGCGACGGCCCGCACGGTGCTCGACTGCGGGTCGACGGTGACGTCGACCTCGACGCCCTCGGGGGCGGCCCCCTGGGCGATGACGGCCTGCTCGGCCTCGTGGCGGACGCCGAGCACCTGCTGGTCGGTGGCGCCGGGGATGACGCGCTCGACCTGCTCGCGGATGAGCGCGAGGGCGACCCCGATGGGGCTGATGACCTCGCTGTGCGCGGCGATGCCCCACTCACGACCGCTCTCGCGGCCGACGAACGGCGTGACGGCGGCGGCGCCGCCGCCCCCGCCGACCAGGCGGACGTGCTCGTCCTCGAGGCCGTAGTCGCGCACGAGCGCGTCGACGACCTCGCGGACGGGGGCGGCCGCGGCCCGGAGCACCCGGGTGGCGGCCTCCCCGACCTGGAGGCCGAGCGCGGCGGCGAGCGGCTCGAGGGCGAGCCTCGCCGCCCGCGGGTCCGAGGCGGCGTAGGCGTCCTCGGGGACGAGCCCCAGCGCGTTGGCCGCGCACGTGAGGGTCACGGCGTAGCGCGCGCCGTCGACCGCCTCGAGCACCACGTGGTCCGCCGGGTCACCGGGCTTGGGCGCGACCGCGGCGACGCGGGCGCCCTCGAGGGCCTCGGGGGCCGCGAAGCACGCGTAGGGCAGGCCGGCGATGTGGGCGCTGCGCGGGCCGACGGCGACGACGTCACCGCCCTGCCCGAGGCGCGCCCGCACCATCGACCCGCCGCCGACACCGACGGTGCGCACGTCGAGGGCCGTGAGGAAGGTGGACGAGCCGCCGAAGCGCGTGTACTGGACGGCGACCTTGCCCCGCCGGACCACCGAGACGTCGGTCGACGTGCCCCCGGTCTCGAGGAAGACGCCGTCGCTGAGCCGCTCCTGCATGAGCGCCCCCGCGACACCCGCAGCCGGGCCGGACAGGACGGTCAGCAGGGGCCGGCGGCGCATCTCGTCCAGCGACATGACCCCGCCGTCGCAGCGCATGACCATGAGCGGGGCGGTGATGCCGGCCGCGTCGATGCTGGCCTGCACGAGCTCGGCCGTCGCGAACATCCGCGGGAGGATCACCGCGTTGAGGACGGCCGTGCGGGTGCGCTTGCTCAGGCCGTACAGCGAGGAGATGTCGTGCGTCGCCGTCACGAGGAAGCCGCGGCTGCGGGCCCGTCCGGCGACGGCGCTCTCCCCCGCGCTGTCGTCGACGCTGAAGGGCTCGGTGACGACGAGCGAGGCGATGCCGCGGCTCTCGAGGTCGTCGAGCACCGCGTCGACGGCGGCCGTGTCGTCCGCGCGGCGCAGGTGCCGGAACTCCAGCGGCAGCCGCGACCCCTCGGTCAGCTCGAGCTTGGCGAGGCTCGCCAGGCGCTTGACGAAGAAGGACGACGGCCCGGAGCCGATCCCGATGAGCCCGACCGGGGCGACGTCCCCCTCGAGCAGCGCGTTGGTGGCCTGCGTCGTGCCGTGGGCGAGGAAGACGACGTCCTCGGGCCGGTGACCGGTGTGCCGCAGCAGCTCGTGGAGCCCGGTGACGATGCCGTGGGCGACGCCGTCGGGGTGGTCGTGGCTCGTCGGGGTCTTCGTCTCACCGACCAGCTGCAAGGTCGTGGCGTCGACGGCGACGGCGTCGGTGAAGGTGCCGCCGACGTCGATGCCGACCCTGATCGGTGACCGGGCGGGGTGGTCCTGCTCCTGTGGTGCCACGTCGTCGTGACCTCTCTCCTGGGTGTGCACGGGACTGTCGTCAGCAGGGCCGCCGTCGGGCGGCCGTCGGAGGGCGTCGTCAGTAGGAGGCGACGACCGGCCAGTGGCGCTGCACGCCCTGGCGGTCGAGCTCGCGCGCCAGGTCCGCGAAGTGCTCCGGGTCGGCGTGCAGGTCGCGCGGCGCCCGCCCGGTGGCGAGGGCGTGCACGGCCATCGCGCCGGCGACCTCGCCGACGTTCCACTCCACGGGGTGGAGCCGGAAGCAGCCGTTGCTGATGTGCGTCGTGCCGAGCGTCTTGCCCGCCGGCAGCAGGTTGGTGACGCGCACCGGCAGCAGCGCCCCGACGGGGATCTCGAAGGGGACGCTCGGGATGTCGACGTAGTTGTCGCCGCCGGTGGAGGGGTGGAGGTCGAGGCGGTAGCTGCCCACGCCGACCGAGTCCTCCCGCCGGGTCGGGCTGCTGCCGGCGAGCTCGGCGGAGACGTCGTGCTCGGTCACCGTGGTGAGCGCGCGGATGCGCCGGGACTCGCGGACGTACGCCGCCTTGGCCAGGCCGTCGTCGGAGCCCGTGACGTCGCCGCGCAGGCGCAGGCCCGGGAAGCCGGTGCCGCCGTCGGGGCGCGGCGCCTCCGTCTGCAGCCAGTGCAGCAGCGACAGGGACAGCTGCCGCGCCTCGTGGAGCGCCTGCTCGGCCTCCAGCGGGTCGTCGCTGACGAGGGGCTTGAGCCAGTAGTCGTTGAGCGGCCAGTTCACGAGGCAGATGTCGGAGTCGAACGCGCCGTCGACGAAGAGGCGCCGGGCGAGGATGCGGCGGAAGCCCCACAGCTCCTTGTCGCCGGCGTCGGCGCTCTGGTCGGCCGTCACCGCGAGGGGGTCCGTGTCGGGGTTCGGCTCCAGCGTGCGGCCGTGGGCCTCGAGCGTGCGCGGGTCGGGCGCCGAGAAGCCGAGCAGCGGACCGGGCCAGAAGTCGGGGCGGTAGGAGCGCCAGAAGTCGTACATCTCCGGGCGGGGGACGGTGTGGTCCTCGCCCTCGTGGTGGGAGACGGCGAAGCAGAAGGTGATGCCCTGCTGGTTGCGCGGCTGCGCCTCCTCCGGGGCGTGCGGCTCGTCGTGCTCGGAGCGCGCCTCGGCGCCGGTGACGTGCTCGACGCCGCCGAGGGCGAGGAGCTCGCCGGTCTCGGTCGCGTCCAGCACGTAGGGAGCGGTGACCTCGACCTCGCGGCCCTCGCGCCCGCGCACCGTGACCGAGCGCACCGCGTCGCCGTCCACGGCCACGGCCGTGGGGCGGTGCTCGGTGAGCACCACCAGGCGCCCGGCGCTGCGGAACGGCGCGAGCATCTCCTCGATGACCGCGACGGCGACGCGCGGCTCGTGGCACAGCTTGCTGACCCGCCCGGCGCCCGGGTTGAGGTCCGCGAGCGCCGCCGCCTCGGGGCGCAGCGGGTAGGTGCGCCGGTAGTGGTCGCGGATGCCCTCGCGCAGCGCGCGGTAGCTCGCCGTCGCGCCGAAGTGCTCGATCCAGGGATGCTCGTCCGGGGGCACCGCCTGGGACGTGAGCTGCCCCCCGAGCCAGTCGGTCTCCTCGGTGAGCACCACGGAGCGCCCGGAGCGGCAGACGGCCAGGGCGGCGGCCACCCCTCCGAGGCCGCCGCCGATGACGGCGACGTCGGTGGTGAGGGTCTGGTGCGGGGACGGCATGGGTCTCCTCGACGTGGGTGGGGAGGCGGGGCCGGGTGGGGCCGCGCCGGGTCGTGCTGCGGGTGGGTCGGTGGTCAGGCGGGGGGCGGCGGACCGGTGGTCTCGCCGACGAGCAGGCTCGGGACGAGCAGCTCCTGGACGGGGCCGGTGCGCCGCCCGGTGACGAGGTCGACGAGGAGCGCCGCGGCGTCCTCGCCCATCTGCTGCCGGGGCAGCGCGAAGCCCGTCACGCGCGGCGCCGTCTCGACGCCGCCGGACTCGCCGAGCACGGCGAGAGACATCTCCTGCGGGACGGCGACGTCGGCATCGTCAGCGGCGGCGAGGAGCGCGGCCAGCAGGTCGTTGGCGTCGTTCTCCTCGGTGACCACGGCGGTGACGCCCGACGCGCGCCAGGACTGCAGGGCGCGGGCGTCGATGCTCGAGGCGTAGGCGCGCTGCACCTGCCCGCGGAGGCCGGCCGCGGCGACGGCCCGCCAGAAGCCCTCCTCGCGGTCCGCCGAGGCGACGGCGTCGTCGGTGCCGCGCACGTAGAGCAGCGCCGTGTGGCCCAGCCCGGCGAGGTGGTCGACGACCTGCGCGGCGCCGGCCACGTAGTCGGCGCCGACGTAGGACAGGCGCCCGCCGAGCTCGGTCCGCCGGCCGACGTAGACGACGGGGTACCCCGCGTCGAGCAGCTGCTGCAGCTGCTCCTCGGGCACGTGGCGGCCGAGGAACAGGCAGCCGTCGGCGAGCCGCACCTTCTGCACGGCCTCGCCGCCGCGGGAGGACGACGTCCCGGTGAAGAGGAGCAGGTCGTAGCCCAGCCGCGCCGCCGACCGCTCGATGCCGACGAGGAAGGGGTAGTAGGAGTCACGGACCTCGACGGGGAAAGCGTCCGTGAACGTGTAGACGCCGAGCAGGTCGGTGCTCTGCGCCGCGAGCCGCCGGGCCACCGGGTCGGGCACGTAGCCCAGGGTCCGGGCGGCCAGCGCCACCCGCTCGAGCGTCGAGGCCGAGAGCGAGGCCCGCGCCGGGCTCGTGCCGAGCGCCGTCGAGACCGTGGCCTGCGAGACGCCCGCGAGCGCCGCGACGTCGGCCTGGCGGGGACGACGACGGATGACGTCCGTCACGGTCACCACCTCCTCCGTCGGCCGCGGCGTCGGCACCGGCCGGGGCGGCTGATGCGCATCGAGGTGGTGACCATGTCCAGCGGCATGGCGCCGGGTCAACGGTCTGATGCGTATCAGTGGCGCTCCTAACCGGACCATCACTCAGCGTTGCTGATACGCATCAGACTCACCGGCCCCCAGGACCATCGGAGCCAGCGACCACGTCAGCACCGCCGTAGCACGCGCGCGCTACAGTCGTGGCATGCGCTCCATCAGCCAGCGTGAGCTGCGCAACTCCAGCGGTCAGGTGCTGCGCGACCTGGCGGCGGGCGAGGAGCTCATGGTCACGAGCAACGGCGAGCCGATCGGCGTCCTGCGCATGGACCCACCCCCCACGGAGCGCCGGCGCGTCGTCAGCCCGGAGCAGTACGCCGCCGTCATGGGCGACGTCCCGACGTTGACGCCGGACCAGCAGCGGGCCTGGCTCGAGGACTCCCGGACGGACGACGAGGGCTGCGACCCCTGGACGCCGGCGTGACGGACCTGCTCGACACCAGCGTCCTCATCGGCGACGACCCCGTCCGCAACGCTTCCGCCGTCTCGGTCATCAGCCTCGTCGAGCTGGCCTCGGGCATCAACCGCCCCGGCCTCAGCCCTGCCGAGACGCGGGTGCGCCGCGCGCGCTGGACGGCGATCGAGTCGATGTTCGCGCCGATCCCCGTCGACCGCCCCGTCCTCTTGGCGTACCTCCAGGTCGACCAGGCCGTCCGCTCCGTCGGCCGCGACCCGCGGCCGCGCCGCACGGACCTCCTCATCGCCGCCACCGCCCTGGCCCACGACCTCCGCCTGCTGACCCGCAACCCCGCCGACTTCCTCGGGCTGGAGCACCTGGTCGAGGTCGTCACTCCCTGAGAGGTCCGCGGCGCTCGCCCGAGGCGCTCGGAAGTCGCGGCGCAGCGACGGCGATGACGGCGGACTTCGGGGGCCATACGGCGGCGCGTCGCCCCACGAAGTCCGCGCTCGCGCCCCCGCGCCAGCCGTCTGCCAACGTTGACAGGCCCGCCGCGTACTCGACGCCCTCACCCCCTTCCCCCGGGGACGACGACGAGGTCACGACCCAGGAGGAGCACTGCCATGACGGGCGCCGACGCCGTCACGAGGTCCGACGCCGAGATCTGCACGACCGCCGGCATGGACCCGAGCACCCACCACGGCGCCGTCGCCCCGCCGATCTACCAGACGAGCCTGTTCGCGCAGCCGTCGATGGCGGTCTTCGCCGAGCATCAGGCCTCCGAGCACGAGCACCTTCGTTGACAGCCGCGGCGCCAACCCCACCGTCGCCGTCCTCGCCGGCGCCCTGGCCGAGCTCGAGCGCGGCGAGGCCGCCCAGTGCTTCGGCTCCGGCATGGGCGCCATCAGCGCGGTGTGGTCGACGCTGCTGCGCGCCGGCGACCACGTGCTCCTGCTCAACGACGTCTACGGCCCCACGCTGCAGCTGGCCCGGCACCTCGAGCGCCTCAGCGTCGAGCACACCGTCGTCCGCTCGCCGGGCGAGGACTGGGAGCAGCACCTGCGCCCGAGCACGCGGCTCATCCACCTCGAGAGCCCGGGCACCTATCGGATGAAGGTCCTCGACCTGCGGGCGATCGCCGACGTCGCCCGCGCCCGCGGCATCACCACGGTCATCGACGGCACGTGGGCGACGCCGCTGTTCCAGAAGCCGCTCGAGCACGGCATCGACGTCGTCGTGCACTCCCTCACCAAGTACGTCGGCGGCCACAGCGACGTCCTCGGCGGCGCCGTCATCGGCTCGGCGGCGTTCGTCCGCGACCTCTTCTACGCCGGCTTCCAGCTGCAGGGCTCGGTGATGTCGGCCCTGGAGGCCTCCCTCGTCCTCCGCGGCCTGCGGACCCTGCCGGTGCGGATGGCCGAGCACCAGCGCAACGCGATCCGCGTCGTCGAGTACCTCCAGACCTGCCCCGAGGTCGCGGCCGTCCACCACCCCCACGCCGACCTGCCCGCCGACCACCGCCTGCGCCGCGAGCAGCTCACCGGCGTCACCGGCCTGATCGGCCTCGACCTCGCCGAGGCCACCCCGCAGGCCGTCGCGCGGTTCGTCGACGCCCTGCGCCTGTTCCGCATCGGCCCCAGTTGGGGCGGCTACGAGAGCCTCGTCACCTCCCCGAGCAAGCCCGGCGGCAAGGCCGCGATGGCCGCCCAGGTCTTCTCCCCCGGCATGGTCCGCCTGTCGGTCGGGCTCGAGGGCGCCGACGCCCAGATCGCCGACCTCGCCCAGGCCCTCGACTGCCTCGCCCGCTGACCCCCACTCCCCCTCAGTAGGAGCCCTCATGGCGCATGACCCTCGACACCACCCACGACCGCGGCGACGAGCCGCCCGGCCCGAGGAGGCGCAAGTACACCTCGTCCCGGCCGCTACAGCGGCTCGCATGCTGGAGGGACGTCTGGCCCTGGAGAGCACTCCCCCGGGCGTTGCGGAGGCGTCTTCGCGCGCAAGCCACCGCCGGCGGCGGCGGCGGCAAGCGACGACTCACCGCCGCAACTGGGGGAGCGCGAGCCCCGCACGAAGGCTCTGAGCAACTAGACCCCCGCGCTCGCCCCCCAGGCCGCCCGCGGGCTCGCCTGCCTGACGACCACTACGCGAACCCGTCGCATGGGGCACTGACCGTGAAGTAGACGCAGTACGACCGCAGGCCGCGATATGACCGTCAGCCGCTGCGACGACAGCGCGTCGTCGTGACCCAGTGCCGACGTGTGTCTACTGTCTGCCATCAAGGAGCATTGGGCGCTAGTCGCAACGGGCACTGCTAGTTCACCGCTGGGGCGTGGACGCCTATGTCGACACTCCACGCGCACCACGACGGTGATGCGACCAAGATGACGGGGGGCTTCATGAGCAAACCGCTGCTCGTGTGCCGCAAGAGCGACGACGAGATCAAGCCGAAACTCAAGGTATTCTGTGTCGGCTATGAGCAAGGCCGATGGCGTGCGCAAGAATTAGTAAGAGACGCCTTCCGTCGCCATCTCACCTCCTTCGCGCTAAGCTACTCAGAGTGGCAAAAGGTTGACGGCGACAGTGCCGCTGCAGCGCTCGCTCGATCGGCCAAGATGGTCTATGACACTGACAAGTACGAGCGACGAGGCGAATTTGGGGAACTTATCCTCCACGGCATACTTCGAGACTTCTACGGGGCCGAACCTGCCGTAAGCAAAATCTTCTTCCTCGACTCCCCTAACGAGACAGCGAAAGGGTTCGACGCCGTCCATGTCGTAGTCGATGACACAGGCGAACTCGACGTTTGGCTGGGGGAAGCGAAGCTCTATACCGACATGAAGTCGGCGATCAACGCGGTAGTGCGCAGCATCCAAGACCACATCAGCAACGAGTTCCTGCGCCGAGAATTCATCGCGGTCTCCAATAAGTTCGACGATGGATGGCCGCACAGTGCTGCACTGACTGAACTGCTGGACGAGAACACGTCACTCGATGTGATCCTGGACCGAATAGTTATGCCGGTCCTGCTTACCTTCCAGTCTGATGTAATTGCACGACATAACAAGGTCTCTGACGCCTACATCGAAGATCTGCTACAGGAGGCGCAGGAAGCTTGGGAGATCTTCAAGGATGGCTTGCCTGCTGACTTCCCCGTGGTCATCGCCTTCATTGTGCTTCCGCTGAAGGAGACGAAGGCGGTGCGGGACCTCGCCCACAACACGCTGATGACCTACCAGACACTGTAGCGGAGAAACATGACTCAGCCGGTGGATGCTTCAGGTCTCCGAGAGATAAGGACGCTCGCTCGTTATACGCGAGAGCCGAGTCGTCACGAGGAAGGACGACAGCGGCTCATCCGCTTCCTAGATTTGTACGCAGGCATGTCGGCGATCGATTCAGTGGTCGACTCGCTCTGCATTCACTTCGGGCTTTATCCGTATTTGAGTCTGCAGCGACCGGGGCTGTCAGCGGCCGAGGCCCTGGCCGTGGAGTTTCACCGCCCGGACGTCAATCTCCAGGACAGAGATTTCCTTTTCCACTCGGAGCAATCATCTGTCTTCTATCGACTCATGGACGGCAGAAGCGTCATCCTGTCTGCGCCGACATCCTTCGGCAAGTCTGTCATCTTGGACGCCCTCGTGGCTTCCGAGAAGTGGCGAAACATTGTTGTCATCGTGCCGACCATCGCACTCATTGATGAGGTGCGGCGTCGTCTTGTCAGGTTCTCGGAACGCTATAACGTCATAACGCATCCCAGTCAGGCGGCGGAGGATCGGAATATCTACGTTCTCACTCAGGAACGCTTTCTAGAATTACCGACCATGCCTGAAGTCGACCTCTTCATGATTGACGAGTTCTACAAACTCAACGCTCGTGACTCCAACGACCAACGAATGAGTCTTCTCAACATCGCGTGGAGTCGCCTGCGGGCTACCGGGGCACAGTATTATCTAACTGGGCCGAACGTGAGCAGCCTAGCGGCCTCCTTAGATTCCGACCTGCGTGGCAGTCTGATGGTGTCGAACTACCAGACCGTGGCGGTGGACGTGGAAGACCGTTCATACGTGTCGGACAATGACCGCCTCGAAGATATGGCCGACTACTGGTCTGGTCTGACGGGTTCCACGCTGGTCTTCGTCTCTGCGCCTTCTCGAGCCGAGCGGGTGGCTGTCGATGTTTCCCGCTTCGACGCTGTCCCACCCCCGGGTGCCTTCACCACCGACGTTGCAGCTTGGTTGGCCCTCAACTACCACCCCTCTTGGCGGGTTGTGGCGGCCCTCCAGAGAGGCGTAGGCACCCATACCGGGCCTATGCCTCGAAGCCTGCAACGAATCATGATTCGACTCTTTGGAACTGGGCAAATTCAAGACTTGGTGTGTACCACCACGTTGATCGAAGGTGTCAACACCTCAGCCAAAAATGTCGTCATATATGATAGGCTATTGATCGTCAACCGATCGACTATTTCACCTTCAGTAACGTCAGGGGGCGAGCCGGTCGGATGGCGAGCCACTTTGTGGGCAACGTCATCACGTACATGGCGCCGCCCGCGGCCGTAGAGACTGAGGTCGACATACCCATCGACTCGCAATCGGAGGCGGCCCCCCTTTCGTCAATCGTCCAGCTTGCTGAGCGTGACCTCAATAGTGTCTCCAGGGAACGCCTTCAAGCCGTGATGGGGCAACCTGACTTATCCATAGAGACCATAAGGGCGAATCGAGGATTCGACCCAGAGTTGCAAATTGAGGCTGCCCGGCAATTGAAGTCACAGCGAGCACTGAGGAGAAACTTCGCCTGGTCTGGTTACCCCACCGCTAACGAGGGTCGGGCGGTACTCGAGTTCGCCTTCGTGCAGTTGATGAGCCCGCGACAGCGCCGCGGCATGAATGTCAATCGTCTATTGGGCACCCTCGGTGCAGTCCGTGACGCGCAAGGTGACTTCAGAGAATTGGTCGCCCGTCAGAACATGTATCGGTTTCCGAGCGAGGACCTCAGTGACGTGGTCGCTTCCGTTCTTGCGTTCCAGCGCAATTGGATGGGTTTCACAATTCCGTCACTGCTGCGCGCATCTCAACGCATCTACAACGAGGTGGCTACCTCGCTGGGCGAAGCACGGGGCAACTACGAGTTCTACTTGTCGCGAGTGGAGAATCTATTCCTCGCCCCAAACCTCCTAGAACTCGACGAGTACGGTCTGCCGTTGCCCCTGGCCCTACGCTTTTCCCAACTAGGCATGGTCGAAGAAGGGGACATATCGCAAGTGCTCGAGAGTTTCATAGCACTGGCCCAGCAGCCGCGGACCCGTTCGGCCCTGTCGGAGGTGGAGCTTTGGATTGTCGATGATGTGCTAGCAGGCCTCGGTGTTGTGTCCAGGCCGAACTAATACTTAAGCTGACCCGGCGCAACTCGTATCGCTCACGGATGCGCAGGCGGGTGGCACGTCGGCATGGACATGCAGAAACCGTTTTGGCCGTGGCGCCCCCTCCGGGGTTCACGAACAATCACGCTGTGGCCGGGGGCTAGTTGCCTCCGGCCCTAAGCGACGATCGGGCGATTCGCTAGGTCACGTTCGGGCGCCCAAGACAACGCCGCGCAGATGTTCCAGGCGCCCTTGCAGGCCTCGATCGACCCTCGAACGTGCCGGGTCGGTCAAGGTAAACCGAAGCGTCGGCGGCCCTCTCGGCCAGCCTCCGGTCCAGGGTACTTAGCTCGACATGGGCGGCCGGGACGCTAGAACTGATGGCCCTATGCCGCCCCATCGGCATACTCGCGCCCTTAGAACCTTCGGTGCGAGTACCGGTACAAGAGCAAGGAAGGGACCAAGCCCAGCAGCGTTCCGACGGCGACACCAACCTGCGCGGCGACGACAAGCAAGGGCGGCTCGGGCGGCACTATGACCGCCCCTAAGCCCAAGATCGAGACGACGCCGATCGCCAACACTCCGCACGGGGCGAGCACGGGCAGCAAGCCCACCCACTTCTCACGCTCGTCGACGTACCTGCGCGCCGCCAATCGTTGACGGGTTAGGCGCCGCGCCATCACGGCCACCCAAGGAGTGACGAGGCTGACCATAAAGATGCCCAGAAAGCAGAGAGCAACGAGGCTTCCTCCGCTCGGCAAAATGCCCGGGGGCTCTGGCATCGGTGGCAGGCCCACTGCCATAAGGTGCCTCACCTGCAGAAGCGGGTCCATCAACGTCTCCTCTAAAGTCGGACACTTCGGGAGCGAACCATGCCAGAGACCACCGACAGGCGGGTGACGGTGCGACTGCAGCTTGGAGGTCGGGGCGACGGTTATGCGCCAACGAAGTGGCCGCCAAGCGGTCCGCACCCCTCCGCGACAGGCCCCCACCTGCCCGGTGGGAAGCCGTGGAGGTGGGGCGCCTCGCCTGGGTACGGGCATCAGGCGGCGTTCCGGCAGGGCAGCATGATGGCGTCGGCGACTGCGGCGGCGGACACGGCATCAGAGCAGGCCCGAGACGTCTCCGGCCGTTCCACCGGCGCCGGGGTCGACGCCACCGGAGAGCATGTTTCTCGCGTCGCCGCCTGAGCTTCGAGCGTAAGCGTCATCGCTGCACTTGCTGCCCGCGGGGGCGTGGCCGGGCGCGTCATCCCCTAGGCAGAAGCTCGCAGGCGTCGTCGGCGGCGTCTAGACCGGAGGAGTCGCTTCGTCACGGTCAGACTCCGCCTGCACCGTCCGGTGGGTGTCACAGTCGGCGCAGCGTCTCGCACTGGGTTCAGTGAGGATTGGGGCTTGTGCGGCCGTCACGGGCCTCAACGGACGACGAGCCTCACCGCTGGTTCGGCGACGGCTGCGAGCACCACGATCGGCACTGCCCCCCACACCGCAGCTCCCGCCGCCCAGGCCCGCGGCTCGGGGTACTCGCCGTCCGCCTGCCCACCCCGCAGCACCGTCGCGAGCCACCCGACGTAGTAGAAGAGACTCGCCACGGTGTTGACCACTAGTACCACCGCCAACCACCCGGCCCCGCCGTCCCACGCCGCGGTCGCGACGAGCAGCTTGCCCACGAACACCGACGTCGGCGGCGTCCCCAGCAGCCCGAGCAGACTCACCAGCAGGGCCCCCGCCAACCACGGGTGCGCCCGCGCCAGCCCGCGGTAGTCCTCCAGCGACTCCCGCCCCGGCAACGCCGCCACCACCGCGAACGCCGTCAGGTTCGTCACCGCGTACGCCGCCAGGTAGAACAACAGCGCCGGCTCAGCCAGGTCCGTGCGCCCCACCACGGCCACCGGCAGCAGCAAGTACCCGACCTGGCTGACCGTCGACCACCCCAGCAGCCGCCGCACCGCCGTCTGCCCCAGCGCCGCCAGGTTCCCCAGCGTCATGCTCGCCACCGCCAGAACCGCCACGACGAGCTGCACGTCCACTGCCGCCGGCATCGCCTCCACCAGCCGGAAGACCGCCACCAGCGCGCCGACCTTCGGCACCGTCGTCAGGAGCGCCGCCGCCGTCACCGACGCGCCCTGCGCGGCGTCCGGCACCCAGAAGTGCCCGGGCACGCCCCCGGCCTTGAACATCAGCCCGACCAGTACCGCCACCGCGCCCGCCGCGACCGCCCCGGCCGGCGCCCCTGCCAGCGCGACGGTCAGGCCCGTGTACCCGGCCTCGCCCCCGCCGACGCCGAGCAGCACCGTCACCCCCGCCATGAGCACGATGCCGAGCAGCGCCCCCAGCAGGTACGTCTTCATCGCGCCCTCGGCGGCCGGGCCCGTCCGCGCCTGCCCCACCAGCGCGTACAGCGGGATGCTCCCCAGCAGGAACGCCACCACCAGCACCAGCAGGTCCGCCGCCCCGCCGAGCACCACGGCGCCCGTCGCCGACAGCAGCAGCAGCGCGTACGTCTCGCTCTCCTGCCGGTGCCCCGCCACCTCCTCGACGCCCAGCCCGATCACCAGCAGCGTCGAGGCCGCCACGACCAGGCGCACCACGCCCGTCGCCGTGTCGACGTCGTACGTCCCCGAGAACACCGGCCCCGCCGGCGACACCAGGCCGACACCCGCCGCGACCGCCGAGGCCACCAGCGCCGCCACGGCCACCAGCCGCACCCGCCACTGCTGCTCGCGCGGGGTGAACGACCCGCCGACCAGCGCCACCAGCGCCCCCACGAGCAGCAGCACCTCGGGCAGGACGGCGACGACGTCCGCGCCCATGCTCATCGAGCCGCTCATGTCCACGGCCGGTCAGCGCCCCACCAGCGCGACGACCGTCTGCGCCGCCGGCTCGATGACCTCCAGCAGCGGCCGCGGCAGCACCCCGATCAGCGTCGCGAGCACGAGCAGCGGCGCGACGGCGACGAGCTCGGACGCGCGCACGTCGCCGACCGACGCCGTCAGCTCGCCGGGCTCGCCGGTCAGCAGCCGCTGCAGCGCCCGCAGGAAGAGGGCCGCCGTCAGCAGAATCCCGACGAGCGCGACCGCCGTCCACGGCACCGTCGCGATGGACCCCGCGAAGACCTGCACCTCCGCGACGAACCCCGAGAAGCCCGGCAGCCCCAGCGAGGCGAACGCCGCGACGGCGAACATCGCCGAGTACCGCGGCGCCCGGCCGGCGAGCCCGCCGAAGCGACTCATCTCGTAGGTGCCGGCGCGGCGCTGCAGCACCCCGGCGAGGAGGAACAACGCGCCGGTGATGAGGCCGTGGCTGACCATCTGCGTCACGGCGCCCGTCACCGCGAGCGCCCGCGCCTCCTCGGCGCTGCCCCCGACGACGCCCGCGGCGCCGACCGCCACGACGACGTAGCCCATGTGGTTCACCGACGTGTAGGCGACCATCCGCTTGAGGTCGGTCTGCGCCAGCGCGACGAGCGCGCCCCACACCACCGACACGACGCCGACGGCGATCACCACCCACGCGAAGGACCGCCACGCGTCGGGGAGCATCGGCATCGCGACCCGCACGAACCCGTACGTGCCCATCTTCAGCAGCACCCCGGCGAGCACCGCCGACCCGACGGCGGGCGCGTCGGTGTGCGCGGGCGGCAGCCAGGTGTGGAACGGGACGGTCGGCGTCTTCACCGCCAGGCCCACGAGCACCGCCGCGAGCACGAGCCCGCCGGTGACGCCGGTGCCCACGAGCGGCGGGTCGGCCGCGAGCTCGACCATGTCGAAGGAGCCCGACGCGACGTACAGGCCGATGAAGCCCAGCAGCAGCGCCAGCGACCCGAGGAACGTGTAGAGGAAGAAGTGCAGCGCGGACTTCTGCGCCTTGCCGTGCCCCCAGCCGGCGATGGCGAAGTACATGCCGACGATCGACAGGTCGAAGAAGAGGAAGAAGACGATGAGGTCGGCCGCCGCGAACAGGCCCAGGCATGTCGTCTGCAGGAAGCAGAAGAGCGCCGCCTGGGTGCGCGGGCGGGTGCTCTCCCGCAGCGCGTAGACGGCGCACGCCGCGAACACCACGGCCGTCAGCGCCATGAGCGGCAGCGACAGCCCGTCGAGGCCCACGTGGTAGCTCGCCCCGAGGCCGGGGATCCACTGCACCTGCTCGTCGAAGGCCAGCGAGCCGGGCTCGGGGGTCTCGTACCGCGCCCACAGGGCGCCGACGAGCAGCACCTCGACGAGCGCGACACCGACCCACGCCCAACGGGCCGCGGCGTCGGGCAGGCCCCGCGCCACGGCGAGCACCACCGCGGCCACGAGGGGCAGGAAGACGACGAGAGAGAGCACGCTCACCTCAGGGAGACGTAGAGGACGAGACCGACCGCCGCGGCGCCGAGCACCACGACGAGCTGGGCGTAGTAGTCGTGCAGCTGCCCCGTCTGCGCGCTGCGCACTAGCCCCCCGAGGCGCTTGGTGCCGGCGGCGACGCCGTGGACGGCGCGGTCGACGCCGTCGTCGGCACGGGCGGTGAGGCCGGCGGCCCCGTCGGTGCGACGGGCGAGGGCGCGGACGCCGGCGTCGAGGCGGTCGTCGGCGGAGCCCGCGGCACCGGCGGTGCCGACGACGCCGCGGCTCAGGGCGGTGGGGACGCGGCCGAGGGCGTCGTCCGCGC
>NZ_JABEMA010000199.1 GCF_013004605.1 Pseudokineococcus marinus | reverse complement strand
GGGGCGGCGGGGGACGCCCCCGGCTCGCTGCTCGCCGTCGGCCTCGGCCGCCTGGCCCAGGGCGTCGGCGTCGGTGCGCTCGTCGTCGGCGCGGGGGCGGCCCTCGTGCGGGGCGTGCCCGCCGCCCTGCAGGTGCGGGTCCAGGCCGCGCTCGTGCTCGTCACCGGGGTGGGCGCGCTGCTCGGCGCGCTCGTCGGGGGGCTGCTCGCCGACGTGCCCGGCGGCTGGCGCGCCGTGCCGCTGCTCGCGCCCGTCCTCGCCGTCGTCGCGCTCGTGCTGCTGCGCTCGGTGCGGGCGCTGCCCCGCGGGGAGGCGCCGCCCCCGGCGGCCGCTGGGCCGTCCTCGTGGGCCGTCCTGCGCCACCGCGTCGTCCTCCTCGGCGCGGTGGTGGGCGTCGTCGTCGGCGCCGTCACGGTCCTCGTGCTCGTCGACGCCGTCCTCTTCCTCGACCTCGAGCGGCCGCTCCTGCGCGGGCTGCTCGTCGCCGCCGGGGTCGTCGCGGGGGTGGTCGGCGTGGTCGGCGCGACGACGGCGATCGCCCGGGTGGGCCGGCAGCCCCGCCTCGCCCAGGTGGGCACGGCGGGCGCCCTCGTGGCCGCGGCCGGCACCTACCTCGTCGGCTGGCTCCTGCTCGACGGGCCGCCGCTGGCGCTGCTGCCGCTCGTGCTCGTCGGTGCCGGCCTCGGCGCGGCGGTGCAGGCGACGGGCCTCGTGGTCTCGATCCTCTGCCCCGAGGGGGCCGAGCGGGAGGCCGCCGCCGCTCTCGGCGCCGGGCGACGGGCCGGGGCCCTCGTCGGCGCCCTGGTGGTCCTGCTCGCCCCGCTGGCCGGCGACCTCGAGGGCACGGGCGCGGCCCCGGCCGGGGTCCTCAGCGGGGTCGTGGCGGTCGTCGGCGTCCTCGCGCTGCTCGCCGTCGTGCCCGTGCTCGCCGTCCTCCCGCGCCGGGGCGCCGTCCGGCACCTGCCGGGCGCCTGACGCGGGCGCGCCCCGGTCTCCCGCCCGCCCTCGGGCCCGCTCTCGAGCGGCGGGGACGGGAGGGCGTCGGCGCGTGCGAGAGTGCTGCGGTGACGCTGCTGCCCCCGCCGTCCGCTCGTCCCGCCGCCCCGGCAGGTCCCCAGGCCCAGGTCCCCCCGCCCGAGGTCGCCCCGCCCACCGCCGCGCAGCTGCGGCGCTCGCTGGCCCGTGCCCGCGACGGCAAGGCGCTCGACGCCGCCGAGGCCGAGGTGCTGCTGCACGCCCGCGGCGAGGACCTCGCCGCGCTGCAGGAGGTCGCGGTGCGCGTCCGCGACGCCGCGATGGCCCGCGAGGGGCGGCCCGGTGTCGTCACCTACTCGCGCAAGGTCTTCATCCCGCTCACGCGGCTGTGCCGCGACCGGTGCCACTACTGCACCTTCGTCACCGTGCCGCACCGGCTGCCCGCGGCGTACCTCAGCCCCGACGAGGTGCTCGACATCGCCCGCGAGGGCGCCGCGCAGGGCTGCCGCGAGGCGCTCTTCACCCTCGGCGACCGCCCCGAGGACCGCTGGCCGGCCGCCCGCGAGTGGCTCGACGCGCACGGCTACGACGACACGCTGTCCTACGTGCGGGCCATGGCCGTCCGCGTGCTCGAGGAGACGGGGCTCCTGCCGCACCTCAACCCCGGCGTCATGAGCTGGTCGGAGCTGCAGCGCCTCAAGCCCGTCGCCCCGTCGATGGGGATGATGCTCGAGACGACGGCGACCCGGCTGTGGTCCGAGCCCGGCGGCCCCCACTACGGCTCGCCCGACAAGGACCCGGCCCTGCGGCTGCGCGTGCTCGAGGACGCCGGGCGCGTCGGCGTGCCCTTCACGACGGGGATCCTCGTCGGCATCGGCGAGACGCCGGCCGAGCGGGTCGACTCCCTGCTCGCCATCCGCCGGGTCGCCCGGGAGTACGGGGGGATCCAGGAGGTCATCGTCCAGAACTTCCGGGCGAAGGACGCCACCGCGATGCAGGCGGCGCCCGACCTCGACCGCGAGACCTACCTGGCGACCCTCGCCGTCGCGCGCGTGCTGCTCGGCCCGACGGTGAGCCTGCAGGCGCCGCCGAACCTCTCCGACCCCGAGGACGTCGCGGCGCTGCTGGCGTCCGGCGTCGACGACTGGGGCGGCGTCTCGCCGGTGACGCCGGACCACGTCAACCCCGAGCGGCCCTGGCCGCACCTCGACGACCTCGAGCGCTGGACGGCGGACGCGGGCCTCGGCCTGGCGCAGCGGCTCACGACGCACCCGCGGTACGTCCTCGGCTCGCTCGAGCGCGACGAGGCGTGGCTCGACCCCCGGCTGCACCCGCACGTGCGCGCGCTCGTCGACCCGGCCACCGGGCTGGCGGACCCGAGCACCCAGCCCGTCGGGCTGCCGTGGCAGGAGCCCGACGGGGGGCTCGTCGCGAGCGGCGGCGGCACCGGTCGCACCGAGCTGCACGTCGAGGTCGACACGACCGGCCGCAGCGCCGACCGCCGCAGCGACTTCGACGAGGTCTACGGCGACTGGGACGCCGTCGCCGAGCGGGTGCCGGCGCAGGACCGGCGGGGCGGCGCCCGGCCCGCGCCCTCGGGCCCGCGGGTGGACTCGGGCGTCGCCGCCGCCCTGCGCGCCGCCGAGGCCGACCCCGCGGGGCTCTCGGACGCGCAGTACCTCGCGCTCATGACGGCCGACGGCCCGGCGCTCGACGCCGTCACCGCGCTCGCGGACGGCCTGCGGCGCGACGTCGTCGGGGACGACGTCACCTACGTGGTGAACCGGAACATCAACTTCACCAACGTCTGCTACGTCGGCTGCCGCTTCTGCGCCTTCGCCCAGCGCAAGACCGACGCCGACGCGTACACGCTCTCGCTCGAGCAGATCTCCGAGCGCACCCGCGAGGCGCGCGACGTCTGGGGCGCCACGGAGGTGTGCCTGCAGGGCGGCATCTCGCCGGACCTCGGGCCGACGGCGTACGTCGACATCGTCCGCGCCGTGAAGGACGCCGTGCCGGACATGCACGTCCACGCCTTCTCGCCCATGGAGATCGCGACGGCGTCGGCCAAGCGCGGCGTCCCGGTGCGGGCGTGGCTCGAGGAGGTGCGGGCGGCGGGCCTCGGGTCGATCCCCGGCACGGCGGCGGAGATCCTCGACGACGACGTCCGCTGGGTGCTGACGAAGGGCAAGCTGCCCGCCGCGGCGTGGGTCGACGTCGTCGAGACGGCGCACTCCCTCGGCCTGCGCAGCTCGAGCACGATGATGTACGGCCACGTCGACGACCCGCGGCACTGGGTGGCCCACCTGCGCACGCTCGCCGGCGTGCAGGACCGCACGGGCGGGTTCACCGAGTTCGTGCCGCTGCCCTTCGTGCACACGAGCTCGCCGGTGTACCTCGCGGGCATCGCGCGGCCGGGGCCGACGCTGCGCGACAACCGCGCCGTCCACGCGCTCGCGCGGATCATGCTGCACGGCCGGGTCGACCACGTGCAGACCTCGTGGGTGAAGCTCGGCGTCGAGGGCACCCGGGCGATGCTGACCGGCGGCGCGGACGACCTCGGCGGCACGCTCATGGAGGAGACCATCAGCCGCATGGCGGGCTCCGAGCACGGGTCGGCGAAGTCGGTCGCGGAGATCACCGAGATCGCCGACGGCATCGGCCGGCCGGTGCGCGAGCGGACGACGACGTACGGCCCCGCCCCGGAGCGCGCGGCCGCGGGCTGACGACGCCGCCGCCCGCCGAGACCGACGAACGGCGGAAGCGCCCTTCGAGACCGACGGACGGCGTCCTCCACCGCCGGTGAGGACGTCGTCCGTCGGTCTCGGCGGTGAGGTCCGCGAGGGGCGGTGTCGCCGTCGCGCGCGCCGCCCGGGAGCATGGGCCCCGTGCCCGAGCAGACGCGCCCCCTGGCCCTGGTGACCAACGACGACGGCGTGGAGGGCCGCGGCCTCGCGCTGCTGGTCGTCGCGGCGGTCGAGGCGGGGTTCGACGTCGTCGTCGCGGCGCCCTCGCGCGACCGCAGCGGGGCGAGCGCGGCGGTCGACGCCGAGCTCGAGGACGACCGCCTGCCCGTCACCGAGGTCGCCCTGCCCTGGCCGGACCTCGCGGGGGAGGGGCACGAGGACCCGCGGGCGTGGTCCGCGGAGGCCCGCGCCCTCGAGGGCACCGACCGGCTGCGCGTCCTCGCCGTCGGCGCGAGCCCGGCCTTCTGCACCCGCGTCGGCCTGCGCGGGGCCTTCGGCGGGCGGGTGCCCGACGTCGTCCTGTCGGGCGTCAACCACGGCATGAACACCGGTGAGGCCGTGCTGCACTCGGGCACGGTGGGCGCGGCGCTGACGGCGACGGTCTTCGGCGTCCGCGCCCTCGCGGCGTCCGCGGGCGTCGCCTCGACGACGACGCTCGAGGTCGCGCCGACGACGTGGGCCGCCGTCCTCGAGGCCGTGCGCCCCGCGCTGCGGTGGGTCCTCGACCACGAGCCGACCGGGACCCTCAACCTCAACGTGCCGCACCTCGAGCCGGGCGAGCGCCTGCAGGGCCTGCGCCCGGCGACGCTCGCGGCCGTCGGCGTCGCGCAGGGCCACGCCTTCGAGGCCGGGGAGGGCTACGTGCGCCTGACCGCGACGACGCCGCCCGAGGACGACGAGCCGGAGGACCCGGGCAGCGACACGGTGCTCCTCGCCCAGGGCTGGGCGACGGCGACGGTGCTCGGCCCCGTCGAGCAGCGCGAGGGCGTCTCGCTCGACGACCTCGACGACCTCGCCGGCGCCGTCCCCGCCGCCGGCTGACGAGACGGTGCCCCGGACTTCGTAGCCTTCTTCCGCGCGAGCGGCCCCTACGGACGTCGAAAGGCTACGAAGTCCGCCGAGGAGCCCCCGTGAGGCGGAAGAAGGCCACGAACCCCGCCGAGGGGACGCCGGTCAGTCGAGCTCGGTCGGCAGCGCCGGGTCGCGGTGGTGGGCGACGCAGCGCTCGAGCTCCCACCGCGTCGTGCGGCCCTGGCTCAGCTCGGGCAGCTCGTCGAGGCCGAACCAGCCGACGTCGAGCGTCTCGAGCTCGTCGGGCGGCCGGACGTCCCCCGTCGCGCGGCACAGGAAGAAGAGCTTGACGACGCCCACGCTCATCGGCGGGCGGTGGCCGCGGGCGTCGCGGTCCCAGCAGCCGACGAGCTTGACGACGTCGGCGGCGTAGCCGGTCTCCTCCCGCACCTCGCGCAGCGCGGCGGACACCGGGGTGTCGCCCGGGTCGGCCCACCCGCCCGGCGCCGACCAGCGGCCGTCGCTGCGCTCGCGCATGAGCAGCACGCGCTCCGAGGCGTCGATGAGGACGCCGCGGACGTCGACCTTCGGCGTCGCGTAGCCGGTGTCGCGCCGCTCCAGCTCGAGCGCCAGCTCGGCGGCGTCGTCGCCCGACAGCACCGACATGAGCTCGGCGGCCAGCTCGCGCGTCGTCTCGAAGCGCTCGACGTCGTACGCGGTGGGGGAGAAGGCGAGCCCGCTCTGGGCGACCGCGGCGAGGCGGACGGCGACCGCGCGCACGCGCTCGGCGGGGGAGGCGAGCGGCTCGACGGCGGCCCTCCCCTCCCGGGCTCCCGGTGGGCTGACGGCGTCGGCATCGCTCACTGGGGCGACGCTACGTCGGCCCAGCGGCTCGAGCAGGTCGGCGCCGTCCCCCGCGACCTCGGAGCCCGGGTCCGTGGGCGCCCGCCCCGGGTGTGACGATGGCCTCGTGGGACGACGCACCGCGGCAGCGGTCTCGGCGGCCGCGGTGGCCCTCCTGGTGCTCGCCGCTCCCGCCGCTGTCCCAGTACGTCTCCGAGGTCGAGTTCGAGACGAGCGACGAGGCCTACGCCCAGTTCCAGCAGCAGGACGCCGAGCTCAGCGCCTCCGTGACGCCGGACCAGCTGCCCGAGTCCTTC
>NZ_JABEMA010000198.1 GCF_013004605.1 Pseudokineococcus marinus | reverse complement strand
CGGGCGCCCCCGGGCGGGGGACGACGACGGCCGGACGCGGGGCGGGCGCGGACGACCACGCCCCCGCCCGCGACGGTCGGGAGGACCGTGCGGACGGGGGCGTGGCGCGGGCGCGGCCGGAGGGCCGGCCTGGTCAGCGCGAGACGGGCTCGCGCTTCTCCTTGATCTTGGCGGCCTTGCCGCGCAGCTCGCGCAGGTAGTACAGCTTCGCGCGGCGGACGTCGCCGCGGGTGACGACCTCGATCCGCTCGATGGCGGGGGTGTGCACCGGGAAGGTGCGCTCCACGCCGACGCCGAAGCTCACCTTGCGGGCCGTGAAGGTCTCGCGGACGCCGTCGCCCTGGCGGCGGAGCACGACGCCCTGGAACAGCTGCACGCGCGAGCGGGTGCCCTCGATGACCTTGACGTGCACCTTGACGGTGTCGCCGGGCCGGAACTCGGGGATGTCGTCGCGCATCGAGGCTGCGTCGAGCCCGTCCAGTGTCTGCATCGTCTGCTGCTCTCCCGCGCACCGCCGCAGGCCGGTCGCGCACTCGTGGCGGGGCCGCGCCCCGTCGTCCTCGTGATGGTCCGAGCCGCCGGGCGGCTCGCGCCGGTCTCCTCCGGGCTCCGCACGCCCCCTGCGGCAGGGGCGGGCCCGTCGTCCGGCTCGGCGGGCCAGTCTGCCACAGCCCGGCCGCACCGCCGACCGCCTCGGCGGCGCCCCGACGTCGGTGCCCTGACGTCGGCGACCGGCGGCTCAGCTCCCGGGCGCCCAGCCCTCCTCGGCGAGGACGGCGAGGTCGGCGGCGTCGAGCGCCGCCGGGTCCCGCGCCACGAGCGCGGCCAGGAGGTCGGGGCGGCGGCGCGCCGTGCGGCGCAGCCCCTGCTCGCGGCGCCACCGGGCGACCTGGCCGTGGTGGCCGGACAGGAGCACGTCCGGCACGTCGAGGTCGCGCCACCGCGGCGGGCGCGTGTAGACGGGGTGCTCGAGCAGCCCCTGCTCGTGGGACTCCTCGAGGAGCGAGTCCGGGTTGCCGACGACGCCCGGCAGGAGCCGGCCGACGGCCTCGACGAGCGCGAGGGCCGCGACCTCGCCGCCGTTGAGGACGTAGTCGCCGAGGCTGAAGGGCTGCACGCGGTACCGCTGCGCGGCGTCGACCAGCACGCGCTCGTCGATCCCCTCGTACCGCCCGCAGGCGACGACCAGGCGCGGCTCGGCGGCCAGCGCGTGCGCCGTCGACTGGTCGAGCGGGCGGCCGGACGGGCTGGGCACGAGCAGCAGGGGCGGCTCCGCGCCGTCGCCCGCGGGCGGGAGGGGGCCGACGGGGCCGTCAGGGCCCTCGCACCGGTGCACCGCGTCGAGGGCGCGGCCCCAGGGCTCGGGCAGCATGACCATGCCGGCGCCGCCGCCCGCCGGGGTGTCGTCCACGGTGCGGTGGCGGTCCTCGGTCCACCCGCGCAGGTCGTGCACGTGCAGGTCGAGCAGCCCGAGCCGCTGCGCACGGCCGATGAGGGACAGCTGCAGCGGGGCGAGGTAGTCGGGGAAGATCGTGACGACGTCGACGCGCACGTCAGCGGTCCGCCGCCGCGGGGCCCTCGGCGCCCGCTCCCCCGGCGTCGTCGCCCCGCCCGGCGCCCGGTCCCCCGGCGCCCGGTCCCCCGGCGCCCGCCGCCCCGTCGTCCGCCAGCCCGTCGTCGCCCGCCTCGTCGTCCTCCGCGGGCACGGCCTCGAGGAGGCCGCCGGGCGGGTCCAGCACGACCCGGCCGCCGGCGATGTCGACCTCCGGGACGATCGACCGGACGAAGGGGACGAGCGCGGTGGCGCCGGAGGGCTGCCGCACGACGAGCGCGTCCTGCGCGGGCAGGTGCTCGAGGCCGACGACCTCGCCGACGTCGCGCCCGTCGACCGTGGTCGCCCGCAGGCCGACGAGCTGGCCGCGGTGCCAGGCGTCCTCCTCGACCTCGGCCGGGTCGTCGGGGTCGACGTCGACGAGCAGCAGCACGCCGCGCAGCTCCTCCGCGGCGGTGCGGTCGGCGACCTCGGCGAAGGCGACGAGCGGCCGCCCCTGGTGCTCGCGCGAGCTCGCGATGGTCAGCACCCCGACGTCGGGGTCCGTGCGCAGGCGGGCGCCCACGGCGAGCCGGCGGCCCGGGTCGTCGGTGCGGACCTCCAGGGCGACCTCGCCGCGCAGCCCGTGCGGGCGGCCGGCGCGGGCGACGACGAGCTCCACGGCGCTCCTCTGGGTCAGGGCCGGCGGGCGGCCCGGGTGGGACGTGCGGGTGGGACGTGCGTGCCGGGGTGTCGCCCCGCACCGACCGGGGGTCCGGGGCCGCAGACGGCGCGAGCCCCGCCCGCCGTGCGGGAGGGGCTCGCGCCAGGTGCTGCGGTGCTGCGAGGACCGGGCCGGCGGGTCAGCGAGCGCGGTCGACGTCGACGACGTCGACGCGCACCGGGCCCTCCCCGCGCGAGAGCGCGGAGAGGACGGTCCGCAGCGAGGTGGCCGTGCGCCCCGACCGGCCGATCACGCGGCCCAGGTCGTCGGGGTGCACCCGCACCTCGAGCACCGTCCCGCGCCGCACCGGGCGGTCGGCGACCCGCACGTCGTCGGGGTTGTCCACGATGCCGCGGACGAGGTGCTCGAGGGCGTCGGCGAGCACGTCAGGCCTTCGCGACCGGGGCGTCCTCGGACGGCGCCGACTCGGAGGCCTTCTCGCCCGAGCCCTTCGCCGTCGCGTCCTTCTTCGGGGCGAGCTCGGCCGGGCCGCTCTCGCGGGCGGCGGCCTCGAAGGCCGCGCGGCGGTCCGCCTTGGGCTCGGCCGTGCGCAGCGTGCCCTCGGCGCCCGGGAGGCCCTTGAACTTCTGCCAGTCGCCCGTGATCTTGAGCAGCGCGGCGACCTGCTCGGTCGGCTGCGCGCCGACGCCGAGCCAGTACTGCGCGCGCTCGGAGTCGATCTCGATGAACGAGGGCTCCTGGGTCGGGTGGTACTTCCCGATCTCCTCGATCGCGCGGCCGTCGCGCTTGGTGCGCGAGTCGGCGACGACGACGCGGTAGTACGGGGCCCGGATCTTGCCCAGGCGCTTGAGACGGATCTTGACTGCCACGGTGGAGGGGTTCTCCTGGTTCGTCTGGGGTGAGCGCGCCCGCCCGACGTGGGGCCCGCCGGGGCGTCGGTGCTGCAGGACTCGCGCGCCGCGGGTGAGAGGGTCCCTCGGCGCCCGGTACAGCGGGCTAGTGTGCCAGACGCCGTCCGGCCCGGGCGACCTGCCGCCCGCGCAGGACGACGGCCGACGGCGCGGCGAGCACGGCGACGTCGCGCCGCGGGTCCTCGGGCAGCACGAGGAGGTCCGCGCTCGCGCCCTCCTCCAGGGCCGGGTGGCCGAGCCACCGCCGCGCCGACCAGCACGCCGCGTCGAGCGCGGCCGCGGGCCCGAGCCCGGCGGCCGCCATCTCGGCCACCTCGTCGGCGAGGATCCCGTGCGGCAGCGTGCCGCCGGCGTCGGTGCCCGCGAAGAGCCGGACGCCCGCCTCGTGGGCCAGCGCGACCGCCTCGCGGCGGCGCGCGTGCAGCCGGCGCATGTGGGCCGCGTACCGGGGGAACTTGCCCTCCCCCCGCGCCGCGATGTCGGGGAAGGTGCCGATGTTGACGAGCGTCGGCACGACCGCGGTCCCCCGCTCGGCCATGAGCGCCACGTCGTCCGGCCCCATCGCCGTCGCGTGCTCCACCCCGTCGAAGCCCGCGGCCAGGACGTCGGCCAGCGCCTCCGCGCCGAAGACGTGCGCCGTGATGCGGGCGCCCTCGGCGTGCGCGGCCGCGGCCGCCGCCGCGAGGTCCTCGCGCGACCAGCAGGGGGCCAGGTCGCCGGCCTCCCGGTCGATCCAGTCGCCGACGACCTTGACCCAGCCGTCGCCGCGGCGGGCCTGGCGCCGCACCTCGTCGACGAGCTGCGGCGGCTCGACCTCCTCGGCGAAGCCGCGCAGGTAGCGGCGGGTGCGGGCGACGTGGCGACCGGCCCGCACGAGCCGGGGCAGGTCCTCCCGCTCCTGCACCCACCGCGTGTCGGCGGGGGAACCCGCGTCGCGGACGAGCAGCGTCCCGGCGTCGCGGTCGGTGCGCGCCTGCTCCTCGGCCGTCGCCCGGTCGACCTCGCCGCCGGCACCGAGGCCGATGTGGCAGTGCGCGTCGACGAGCCCGGGGACGACCCACCCCTCGAGCGCGGTGACGTCGTGGTCCCCCCCGGGCCGCGTCGTGCTGACGCGCCCGTCGAGCACCCAGAGGCCCTGCGCGACGTCCTCGTCGGACCCCGTGCCGGGACCGTTCAGCACGCGTCCCGTCAGGTGCAGCACCCGCCCCACGGCGGCCCTACCGGCCGAGGAACTTCTCGAAGCCGGGCGGCAGCTCGAGGTCCTCGGGCACCTGCTGGCCCGCCTGGCCGCCGCCGAGGCCGAAGGCGGAGCCGGCCGGCGGTGCGCTGCGCGCGGCCGCGGACTGCTGCTGCGCGCGCTTGGCCGGGTTGCCGGACTTCGCCTTGCCCTTCTTCGGCGGCGGCGCCGTCCGGCCCCGAGACTTCTTGCCCCCGCCGGGCAGCCCGGCCATCCCGCCCCCGGGTCCGCCGCGACCGCCGCCCGTGCCGGGGAGGCCCCCCAGGCCGGGCATGCCGCCGCCCTTGCGCATGGAGCGCATCATCTTCTGAGCGTCGGCGAAGCGGTCGAGGAGCTGGTTGACGTCGGTGACGGTGCGGCCCGACCCCTTGGCGATGCGGGCGCGGCGCGAGCCGTTGAGCACCTTGGGCGAGCGCCGCTCGAGCGGCGTCATCGAGCGGACGATCGCCTCGATGCGGTCGATCTCGCGCTCGTCGAAGCTCTCGAGCTGCTCGCGCAGCTCGCCCATGCCGGGGAGCATCCCGAGCATCTTCTTGATCGAGCCCATGTTGCGCAGGCCCTGCATCTGGGTGAGGAAGTCGTCGAGCGTGAAGTCCTCACCGCTTGCGAAGCGGGTGGCGAGGTCCTGCGCCTGCTCGGCGTCGAAGGCCTTCTCCGCCTGCTCGATGAGCGTGAGGACGTCGCCCATGTCGAGGATGCGCGAGGCCATCCGGTCGGGGTGGAAGACCTCGAAGTCGCCGAGCCCCTCGCCCGTCGAGGCGAACATGACGGGCCGGCCCGTCACCGAGGCGACCGACAGGGCCGCGCCGCCCCGGGCGTCGCCGTCGAGCTTGGACAGCACGACGCCCGTGAGGTCGACGCCGTCGAGGAAGGCCTGCGCCGTCACGACGGCGTCCTGGCCGATCATCGCGTCGACGACGAAGAGCACCTCGTCGGGCTCCGTGGCGGCGCGGATGTCGGCGGCCTGCTGCATCATCTCGGCGTCGACGCCGAGGCGGCCGGCCGTGTCGACGACGACGACGTCGTGCTGGCGCTCTCGCGCGGCGGCGACGCCGCGGCGGGCCACGTCCACCGGGTCGCCCACGCCGTTGCCCGGCTCGGGCGCGAAGACGGCGACGCCCGCCCGCTCGCCCACGACCTGCAGCTGGGTGACGGCGTTGGGCCGCTGGAGGTCCGCGGCCACGAGCAGCGGCGCGTGGCCCTGCTCGCGCAGCCACCGGCCGAGCTTGCCGGCCAGCGTCGTCTTCCCGGCGCCCTGCAGGCCCGCGAGCATGATGACCGTCGGCGGGTTCTTGGCGAAGCGCAGCCGCCGCGTCTGCCCGCCGAGGACGCCCACGAGCTCCTCGTGCACGATCTTGACGACCTGCTGCGCCGGGTTCAGCGCGCCCGAGACCTCCGCCGACAGCGCCCGCTCGCGCACCGAGGCGGCGAACTGGCGCACCACGGGCAGGGCGACGTCGGCGTCGAGCAGCGCCCGGCGGATCTCGCGGACGGTGGCGTCGACGTCGGCCTCGGACAGGCGGCCCTTGCCGCGCAGGCCCTTGAAGGTCGCCGACAGCCGGTCGGAGAGGGAGGAGAACACGCGCCGAGGCTACCCGCCGCCCCCGCCCGCCCCGCCCGC
>NZ_JABEMA010000197.1 GCF_013004605.1 Pseudokineococcus marinus | reverse complement strand
CGTCGCCGTCGGCCGACTGCTGCGCGGAGGCCGGGGCCACGACCAGCGCCGTCGCGGCGCGCAGCACGGGGTCGCCCTCCAGCTGCACGAGGTCGGCGGCCGCGAGGGCGTCGAGGACCTCGCGACCGGCGACCGACGCCGTCCCCGCGAGGACGGGGTCGGGGGCGAGGACCGCACCGGCCAGCGCGGCCGACAGCAGCGCCGACGTCCCGGCGTCCTCGGTCGTCACCTCCCCGAGAGCGCGCTCCGGGAGGGCCGCGGCCACCTCGTCGCGGGCCTCCGAGGCCCCGGGGTCGCTCCAGGCGCCCCCGAGGTCGACGACGCCGGTGACGTCGCCGCCCGCGTCGGCGACGGCGTCGGACAGGTCTCCCACGAGCTCGCCGTCGGCGCCGGGCAGGGCGACCACGACGGTCGTCGTGCCGTCGAGGACCCCCTCCGCGACGGCGGGCGCGACCGCGGCCAGGGCGGCGTCGCGGGCGGCCAGCTGGCCGGACAGGTCGTCGACCTGTCCCTGGAGCTGCGCGCGGTCCTCCCGCAGCAGGTCGACCTGGCTGGAGAGGGTGTCCCCGATGGAGTCGCGCAGCGGCCCGGCGCCGAGCACCACGCCGATCGCCAGGGCGAGGAAGACCCCGACGAGCGAGACGAGGTGGTAGCGGAAGTCGATCACCGGAGGTCTCCCAGGAGCGGTCGTGCCCGCCGTGCGGCGCGCGGGGTGCGGGTCGGTGCGGCGGGCCGCCGGGGCGGGGCGGTCCGGCCCGCGGCCTGCCGGCGGCTCAGCCGGTCCACGAGAGCAGCGGGGCGAGCAGGCCGTCGAGCTGGGCCGCGAGGAGCGACACGAGCGTCTGGCCCGCCGACGTCGACAGCAGCGCGACGAGGAGCGCGAGCAGGCCGGCGAGCAGGAGGGCGGCCACCTGCGCCGTGGAGATCCGCTGGCGGTACAGCCGCGAGACGCCCTTGGCGTCGACGAGCTTCCCGCCCACGCGCAGCCGCGTGAGGAAGGTGCTGGCCATGCCGGCGCGCCCCTTGTCGAGGAACTCCACGAGGGTCGCGTGGGTGCCGACGGCGACGATGAGCTCGGCACCGCGGTCGTCGGCCAGGAGCATGGCGACGTCCTCGCTGGTGCCCGTGGCGGGGAAGACGACGGGGTCGACGCCCAGGGCGCGCACCCGGTCGAGCCCGGGGGCGCGGCCGTCGCGGTAGGCGTGCACCACGACCTCCGCGCCGCTCGTCAGCGCCGCGTCCGAGACGGAGTCCATGTCGCCGACGACCATGTCGAGGGCGTGGCCCGCCTCCAGCACCGCGTCCGCGCCGCCGTCGACGCCGATGAGCACCGGCCGGTACTCGCGGATGTAGGGCCGCAGCGTGGCCAGGTCCTCGCGGTAGTGGTAGCCGCGGACGACGACGAGGGCCTGGCGCCCGGCGAAGGAGGTGCGCACGTCGGGAACGCCGACCCCGTCGAAGAGGAGGTCCTTCTCGCGGAGCATGTACTCCAGCGTGTTGGCGGCGAAGAGCTCGAGCTGGGACCCGAGGCCCTCGCGCGCCTCCTCCATGGCCGCCGCGACGGTCTCCGGCGTCTGCCGGACGCCGGTGGCGACGACGCGCTCCTGGCCGTCCTCGAGGAGGAGGAGCCGGTCGCCGTCGACGCGCACCGCCTGCCCCTCGTGCAGGGCGCCCATGACGTCCGGGCCCACCCGGTCGAGGAGGACGACGCCGGCGTCGAGGAGGATCTGCGGCCCCAGGTTCGGGTAGCGCCCGGAGGTGCTCGCCGCGGCGTTGACGACGGCGGCCGGCTGCGCGGCGACGAGGGCCTCGGCGGCGACGCGGTCGACGTCCTCGTGGTCGATGAGGGCTACGTCCCCGGGCTGGAGCCTCTTGGTGAGGTCCTTCGTGCGGCGGTCGACGCGCACGACGCCGCCGGCGGTGGTGGGCGCGGCGGGCCGCCGGCGCAGGACGCGTCTCATCGTGGCCGATGGTCCCACGTCGACGCCCCGTCCCCGGCACCGCGGCCCGCGCGCCCCGCGCCGTCGGGCGTCACCGGTGGCGGGCGTCACCGGTGGCGGGCGCCCTCGAGGAGCTCGGCCGCGTGGGCGCGCGCGCTGGTGGAGCCGCCGCGCCCGGCGAGCATCCGCGCCAGCTCCGCCACCCGGTCCTCGCCCTCGAGCGCGCGCACGCCGCTCGCGACGACGCTGCCGTCACCGCCCTTCTCGACGAGGAGGTGGTGGTCGGCGAAGGCCGCCACCTGCGGCAGGTGGGTGACGACGAGGACCTGGGAGCGCTCCGCCAGCGCGGCCAGGCGGCGGCCGATCTCGACCGCGGCGCGACCGCCCACGCCCGAGTCGACCTCGTCGAAGACGAAGGTCTCCACCGGGTCCGCCTCGGCCAGCACGACCTCGAGCGCGAGCATCACGCGCGACAGCTCGCCGCCGGAGGCGCCGCGGGCGAGCGGCCGGGGCTCGGCGCCGGCGTGCGCCGCGAGCAGCAGCGCGACGTCGTCGCCCCCCGTGGCCGACAGCCGCTCGGTGCGCTCCACCCTCACCTCGAGCCGGGCCCCGGCCATCGCGAGGGCCTCGAGCTCCGCGCTCGCCGCCGCGGCCAGCCGCTCGCCCGCCGCCGCCCGCGCGTCGTGCAGCCGGGCCGCGAGGGTCTCCAGCTCCTCCGCGAGCGCGCGCTCCTCCTCCTCCAGGGCGCCCACCCGGTCGTCGTCGCCCTCGAGCTCGAGGAGGCGGCGCGAGGCCTCCCGGGCCCAGGCGAGGACGGCGGACGCGTCCTCGCCGTAGGCGCGCACCAGCGCCGCGAGCTCGGCGCGACGCTCCTGCACGACGGCGAGCCGCGCGGGGTCGGCCTCCAGCTCGGCGAGGTGCGCGGCGGCGTCGGCGCCGGCCTCGACGACGAGGACGGACACCTCGGCGAGGCGGTCCGCCAGCGCCGCGAGCGCCGGGTCGTGGGCCCGCACCGCCTCCAGCGCCCGACGGGCGACCTCGACGGCGCCGACCGCGTCCCCCGGGGACTCGCCCCCGCCGGCGTCGTCGTCCCCCGTGAGAGCGGCGCGCGCCGTGGCCGCGGCGAGGCGGAGGTCCTCGGCGTGGGTGAGGCGCTCGGCCTCCTGCGCCAGGGCCAGGTCCTCCCCCGGCTGCGGGTCGACGCGCTCGACGCGCTCGAGCCCGTGCCGCAGGAGGTCGGCCTCCTGGGCGCGCTCGCGGCCCCGCGTGCGGATCTCGTCGAGCTCGGCGCGCACGGCGCGGTGCCGCTCGAAGGCGGTGCGGTAGCGCGCCATCGGCTGCGCGACGTCCTCGCCCGCCGACGCGTCGACGACCTCGCGCTGGCGCGCGGGCGAGCGCAGCAGCACCTGCTCGCTCTGGCCGTGGACGGCGACGAGGTCGTCGGCGAGCTCGCCGAGCAGGCCGTTGGGGACGGCGCGCCCGCCGACGTGGGCGCGGCTGCGGCCCCCGGCGGCGACGCTGCGGGCCACGAGCAGCTCGCTGCGCCCGGCCCCGACGTCCTCCAGCTCGGCGCCGGACCCCCGGGCGCGCTCGGCGGCGGGTCCCGTGGCGGGCAGCGTGAAGCGCCCCTCGACGAGGGCGCTCCGCGCGCCCGAGCGGACGGCCGTGGGGTCGGCCCGGGCCCCCAGCAGGAGGCCGAGGCTCGTGACGACCATCGTCTTGCCGGCGCCCGTCTCCCCCGTGAGGACGGTGAGGCCGGGGCCGATCTCGAGCGCCGAGGCGTCGATGGCCCCGAGGTCGCGGATCCGGATCTCCTCGAGCACGCCTCAGCGTCCCCCGGACGACCCGCCCCGGTCGTCCGCCGCGCCGTCGACGCCCTCGTCGGCTGCCTCGTCGAGGGGGTCCACCGGTCCGCGCCACCCCTCGACGGGGAGCCGGAACTTCGCGACGAGGCGGTCGGTGAAGGGCCCGTCGGAGATGCGGGCGAGCAGCAGCGGGTGCACGCCCCGGGTCACCTCGATGCGCGAGCCGGGCGGCAGCTGCGCCGTGCGTCGCCCGTCGCACCACAGGACGCCCCCGCTCGCGGTCCGCGAGAGCACCTCGACGGCGAGGACCGAGCCCGGCGACGCCACGAGCGGCTTGGCGAACAGGGCGTGCGCGGAGATGGGCACCATGAGCAGCGCCTGGACCTCCGGCCACACCACCGGTCCACCGGCCGAGAAGGCGTAGGCGGTCGAGCCGGTCGGCGTCGCCATGACGACGCCGTCGCAGCCGATGACCGACACGGGCCGACCGTCGACCTCGGTGACGACCTCGATCATCCGCTCGCGCTCGGCCTTCTCGACGCTGGCCTCGTTGACCGCCCACGACGTCGTCACGACCTCGCCGTCGCGCAGCACGCGCACGTCGAGCGTGAGCCGCTCCTCGACGACGTAGTCGCGGGCGGCGATGCGGTCCACCGTGCGCGCCAGGTCGTCCCGCTCGCTCTCGGCGAGGAAGCCGACGTGGCCGAGGTTCACGCCGAGCAGGGGCACCGGGCGGTGCCGCACGAGCTCGGCCGCCCGCAGGATCGTGCCGTCGCCGCCGAGCACGACGACCATCTCGGCCCCGCTCACGACCGAGTCCTCGAGCTCGTCCGGGTCGAGCACGGGCACGTCCCCGACGCCCGGGATGTCCCCGACCTCCTCGGCGAGCATGACCGGCCTCAGCCCACGCTCGCGCAGCAGGTCCACGAGCTCGCGGGCCGCGGCGACGGCGGTCGCCCGCCCCGTGTGGGTGAGGACGAGGACGGTCCGCTCGCCCGACGGGGCCTGAGGGTCCGCTCCCGCCCCCACCCGGGTCTCCTGGCTGTCCTGGGTCACTGCGCGCCCCCCTCGTCGCTCGCGTCGCCCTCGGTCGCGCTGCCGCCCGGGCCGCTGCGCACGGCCGCCAGCACGACCTCCTCGAGGTCGTCGGGGTCCACCCCGGCGGGGCCGGCTCCTCCGGCGCGCAGGAGCAGGAAGTACTCGACGTTGCCGCTCGGGCCGGGCAGGGGGCTCGCGGCGCAGCCGACGACGACGAGCCCGGCGTCGACGGCGGCGGCGGCCACGTCGACGACGGCGTCCGCCCGGGCGCGCGGGTCGCGCACCACGCCGCCGGCGCCCAGCCGCTCGCGCCCCACCTCGAACTGCGGCTTGACCATGAGCAGCAGGTCGGCGCCGGGGGCGCTGCAGGCCGCCAGGGCGGGCAGCACGAGCCGCAGGGAGATGAAGGACAGGTCGGCGACCACGAGGGCCGGCAGGGCGCCGAGCTGCTCGAGGACGGCGTCGGGCGCGAGGAGGCGGACGTTGGTGCGGTCGAGCACGACGACGCGGTCGTCGCTGCGCACCGGCCAGGCGAGCTGGCCGTAGCCGACGTCGACGGCGAGGACGCGCTCCGCGCCCCGGTCGAGGAGGACGTCGGTGAAGCCCCCCGTCGACGCCCCGGCGTCCATCGCGAGGCGCCCGGCGACGTCGACGTCGGGGAAGGCCTCGAGCGCGCCGAGGAGCTTGTGCGCCCCGCGGCTCGCCCAGCGACGACCCGAGCCCGACGGCCCCTCGCCCTCGCCGACCTCGTCCACGACGATCGGGTCGCCGCGCTCGACCTGCGTGGCCGGCTTCGTGGCGCGCTGGCCCCGCACGAGCACCGACCCGGCTCCGACGAGCTCACCGGCCTCCTGCCGCGAGCGCGCGAGGCCCCGGCGGACCAGCTCGGCGTCCAGGCGCGCGCGGCGGGGCGCGCTCACCGGGCCGTGCCCGAGAGCCGTCGGGCGAGGCGCTCCTGCGCCCGCTCGAGGGCGGCGGCCTGCTCCAGCGGCCCCGCCTCGTCCGGCGTCGCCGCGAGGTCGGCCAGCACCTGCGCGACCTCGGGGTCCTCCGCCGGGTCGGCCGCGTCGGGGCCGTCGCCTCCGCGGCCGGGCTGCCTCGGCCGCGGACTTCGTAGCCTTCTTCCGCTGCAGGAACGCCCCGGGCCGTACTTCGTAGCCTTCCTCCGCTCTAGGAGAGCCGCGGGCAGAGGTTCGTAGCCTTCCTCCGCTGC
>NZ_JABEMA010000196.1 GCF_013004605.1 Pseudokineococcus marinus | reverse complement strand
CCGCGGGCATGAGCGACGAGGACATCGCCGCCGAGCTGGCCGAGTTCGACCAGCACGACCGCTACGACTACGACGGCGACGGCGACTTCAACGAGCCCGACGGCTACATCGACCACTTCCAGATCGTCCACGCGGGCGGCGCGCTCGGCGAGCATCTCGAGGAGCGCGTCCTCGGGCAGCGGGCGCGAGAAGTGGTACCCCTGGGCACGGTCGCACCCGAGCCCGGCCAGCAGGGCGGCCTCCTCGGCGTGCTCGACGCCCTCGGCCACGCAGCGCAGCCCGAGGGCACGGGCGAGCTCGAGCACGGCCCGCACCACGGCGAGGCCCTCCGGGTCGCCCATGTCGCGGACGAAGCTCCGGTCGACCTTGAGCTCGTCCACGGGCAGCCGGCGCAGCGACGACAGCGAGGAGTAGCCGGTGCCGAAGTCGTCCACGGCGACGGACACGTCGGCGTGGGCCAGCTCCTCGAGCCGCTGGAGCACCGGCGCCTCGCCCGGCAGCAGCATGCTCTCGGTGATCTCGAGCACCAGCGCCTCGGGCGGCAGCCGCGCGTCGCGCAGGGCGTCGCGCACCAGGGAGACGAAGCCCGGGTCGGCGACCTGGCGCGGCGAGACGTTGACGGCGACGGTCGCCGACGGCGCCGTGGCCCGCCAGCGCGCCGCCGCCCGACAGGCCTCCCGGAGCACCCAGCGACCGACCGCCGCGATGTCGCCGGTCGCCTCGGCGACGGGCACGAAGACGTCGGGACCGAGCAGACCGCGCACGGGGTGCTGCCAGCGCACGAGCGCCTCGGCGCCGAGGACGCGCCCGTCCCGCAGGTCGACGACCGGCTGGTAGTGGAGGACGAGCTCCTCGCGCTCGACGGCGCGCGCGAGGTCCGCCTCCAGGGCCAGCCGCTCGGCGCGCTCGGCGTGCATGCTCGGGTGGAAGACGACGACCCCTCCTCCCCGCTCGACCTTCGCGCGGTACATGGCGAGGTCGGCGTCGCCGAGGAGCGCGTGGGCGTCGGCCTCCCCGTCCACGGCGAGCGCCACCCCGACGCTGGCACCGACGCCGAGCTCGATGCCCAACGAGCGCAGGGGCGCCGAGACGGCGCGCACGAGGCGCTCCGCGACCTCGACCGCGTCCCGCTCGCTCGCCACGTCCTCGAGCAGGACGGCGAACTCGTCGCCGCCGAGGCGGGCGGCCGTGTCGTCCGCGCGCAGGCACCCCTCGACCCGGGCCGCGCACTCCGCGAGCACGCGGTCGCCGACGGCGTGCCCGTACCGGTCGTTCACCTGCTTGAAGCGGTCGAGGTCCACGAAGAGCAGGGCCGTGCTCCGTCCCGTCCCGTCCCGGCGGGCGAGCGCCCGCTCGAGCCGGTCGAGCAGCAGCGCCCGGTTCGGCAGGCGCGTCAGCTGGTCGTAGAAGGCCTGCCGCGTGATGGCGGCCGTGTCGGCGTCGCCGAGGGCGATGCTCGCGTGCGCGGCGAAGGCGGCGAGCAGCCCCTCGGCCGCCTCGGTGTCCGCGGGCGCGACACGGGCCAGGAGCGCCCCCAGCGCCCGTCCCTGCAGGTGGACGGGGGCGGCGAGGCGCACCTCGCCGCCGACCCGGTCGCTGCTCGTGCCGGAGGCGGTGACGGCCCGGGCGGCGAGCGCGACGAGGTCATCGGCGCTGGTGGCCGCGAGGGCCGGGTGCGTGGAGGCGACGACGGCGAGCCGGTCGCCGGCGGGGCCGCCTTCGAGCGCCAGCGCCACCGGGACGCCGCCGAGCGAGGCGCTCGTGCCGCGGGCGACGAGGTCGAGCACCTCTTCCAGCGGCCGCCGGTGGGAGATGGCCCGCTGGACCTCGAGCAGGGTCGTCAGCAGCATCTCGCGCTCCCGCAGGGCGGCGAGCAGCCGGAGCCGCTCCCCCGCGGTGGCCTCGACCTCGGCGCGGGCGTCGCGCTCGCCCTCCAGGGCGCGCGCGGCGTCCACCGAGACGCCGAGCAGCCGCGCCATGCCCATGACGAGCGCGCGCTCGGCCGGCTCGAACCCGTCGTCGAGGCGGGCGACCACGAGCTGGCTCCCCGGCCCGAGGGCGGGCACGGGCATGGCGAGCGCCGTGACGGGGCCCAGGCCCTGGATGTCGACCGTCGCCGAGCCGCAGGCGCCCAGCGCCCGCACGAGGGGACCGACGTCCGCGCCCGGCGCCCACCCCGTCGAGGAGAGCACCTCCTCGCCCTCCAGGAGGAGCGCCACCTCGGCGTCGATGGTGGTGGCGGCCAGCTCGGCCGCCGCGCCGACCACCTCGGCCTCGGAGCGGCTCGAGGACGTCGCCGCGACGAACTCGACGAGCTGCGCCTGGGACGTGGCGGACGCGGGCACGTCACACCGCCAGCGCGACGAGCGTCTGGTTGTGGCAGCCCGCGTAGCCGCTGGTGCGAGCGATCTCCCCGAAGCTGTGGGACACGGACGTCGCGCTGCCGCCGACCTCCCGCACGGACGCGACCTCCGCGGCGACGCCCTCCTCGCCGAGCAGCTGCCGGCGCGCCACGCAGCTGAAGACGAGGAGCCCGGCCGGCGCGTGGTCGCCCAGGCCCCCGACCGCCTCGTCGCACGCGGTGCGGGCGGCCTGCAGCACCGAGCCCGTGTCGCCCTCCATGAGCCGGACGAGGCCGCCCTGCGGGACGGGCGTGACGAACTGGAGCGTGCGGTTCCGCAGGTCCGCCCCCACCACGACGCGCGCCTCCTCGCGGCGGCGGCGGGCCAGTCCCAGCGGGTGCAGCTGCGCGAAGGCGGCGAAGGCGCTGGCGTCGTAGTGGGCGGCCGACGGCGCGCTCAGGCGGGCGAGGTAGGCGTCGAGCGCCGGCTCGCCGTCCAGCGTCTGCACCTCCAGCCCCGTCGAGCCCGTGACGACGAGGGCGTCGCCCACGGGGCGCATGCCGTGGTGGGCGCCGACGCCGAAGGGTCGGTCGGAGGCGAGGACGGCCGCCACGACGCCGCCGCGGCGCACCTCACCGCCGTGCAGCAGCGCCGTGCGCTCCCGCCCGACGACCGCCGAGGAGCCGCCGCCGACGACGGGCACGGAGGGCCCGGCGACGTCGTAGACCCCGCGGACCAGCTGGTCCTGGCTGTAGTCGAGCCCGTCGGGGAGCAGGAGGAGCAGGCGGTGCCTCCCGGCGACGTGCTCGAGCGCCCTGGCGACCTCGACGCCGCGGGCGCGCACGTCGGGGTCGCTGCTGGCGGCGGTGGCCGCACGCAGCCCCGACCCTCCGAGGGCGGTGACGACGACGTCCGTGGCCGGCCCCTCCGCGCCGAAGGCGTCCGTCGCGCTGCCGCCGAGGAGGGGCGCCTCCCCCGTCTCGGAGCGGACGCCGGCGAGCACCTCGGCGTGGTCGAGGTGGCCGGCGGACTGGACGACGACGAGGGCCGGCGCGCGGCCCGCCAGCGCGCGGCCGGCCGCCTCGGCGCCGGCGCGCCGCGCGCCCGCGGCGGCGCTCGCCTGGCTCGTCGCCATCCACCGGTCACCGGTCTCCCCCATGCGTGGTCCGTCGTCCGGGTCCCTCCCCCGCTTGAGGAGACCCGGCGCGGGCGCGCCCGAGATCATCCACGCGGACGTGCGCGGCCGGGCCGACGGCGCGGCGGGGCGGGGCCCAGGTGGGAGACCCGGCAGCAGCACGGTGGACCGCCGCGACGACCTCCTAGCCTCTGGCCCCATGGCGGGCCTGCAGGACGACGCGCGGCGGCGCCGCTGGGAGCGGCGGGCCGAGTGGCCCCTCACCGCGGCGGCGCTGCTCTACCTCGTCGCCTACGCGGTGCCGATCCTCGAGCCGGGCCTCGCCCCGGCCTGGGCCACGACGGCGCACGTCGCCGGGTGGCTGCTGTGGGCCGTCTTCGCCGTCGACCTCGCCGTGCGCCTCGTGCTCAGCGAGGACCGGTGGGGCTTCCTGCGGGGCCACCCCCTCGACGTCGCCGTCGTCGTCCTGCCGCTGCTGCGGCCGCTGCGCCTGCTGCGCCTCGTCACCCTGCTGTCGGTGCTCAACCGCCACGCCGCCGACAGCCTCCGAGGACGGGTGGCGGTCTACGTCGGCGGCGCCACCGTCCTCGTCGTCGTGGTGGCGGGCCTCGCCGTCCTCGACGCGGAGCGGGGCGCGCCGGGAGCCCTCATCGAGACCTACCCCGACGCCGTGTGGTGGGCGGTGACGACCATCTCCACCGTCGGCTACGGCGACCTGTACCCCGTGACGGACGGCGGGCGGGCCGTCGCCGTGGGCCTCATGGTCGCCGGCGTGGCGCTCCTCGGGACCGTGACGGCCTCCCTCGCCTCCTGGCTCATCGACCGCGTGCGCGACGTCGAGGCGGAGCAGCAGGCGGCCACCCGCGGCGACGTCCACGCCCTCCAGGCGGAGGTCGCCGCGCTGCGCGAGGAGCTCGCCGCCCGGGCGTCGAGCGGGCTCGAGAGCGCGGGCCCGGTCGCACCGGGACCGGAGCGCGAGTGAGGGCCCAGTCAGGGGCCAGTCAGGGGGCCCGGTCAGAAGGCGCGGGCAGGAGCGCGGCCCGAGGTGGGGCGGCCCGCGGGAGGCGGCTTCGCGGCCGCGGTCCCGGCGGGTGGCTGCCGCGCCGTCGCGCACCCGACCGGCCGAGCGGCGTCACCCGCGGGGCCGTCGGCCGTTCGTCGGACCGGCGCGGTCGGCCGATGGTTGAAGCGTGGAGGACACGGGGGGATGCGGGTGCGCGCGGGAGTACGCGGCGCGCTACCCGGGGATGACGGAGGGCGAGCTCGCCCTCGTGCACGCACCGGTGTGCCCGGTGCGGCTGCAGCGGCTCGAGGGCCGCCGGAGGCGCGACGTGCGCCGGCGCCCCCGCCGCTGACCGCAGACCGCTGACCGCTGACCGCGCCCCGGCCGCTGACCCGGAGGAGCAGCGCCGGCCGGTCGTGCCGCTGCGCGCGCCGTCGCGCACGATGGTCCTGGGTCGCCGCCGGGCGGCGGAGGGCGGTGGGCAGGTGGAGGTCGTCGTCGTCGGCGCGGGCGTCGGAGGGCTCGCCGCGGCGCGGGGCCTGCACCGCGACGGCCACGCCGTGGTCGTGCTCGAGGAGGCGCCGGCGGTCCGCGCCAGCGGGGGCGCGGTGACGCTGTGGCCGGGGGCGACGGCCGTCCTCGCCGACCTCGACGTCGACGCCGAGCGGCTGGGCCGGCGCCTCACGCGCATGGAGCGCCGCTCGCCGGACGGTCGTCCGCTGCTGTCGCTCGACCTGCGGGCGGCCGGCGGGGCCGTCGTCACCGTGCCGCGCGGCCACCTCGTCGACGCCCTCGCCGAGGGCGCGACGGGCTCGCTCGTGCGGACCGGCGCCCGGTGCACAGGGCTCGCCGAGGGCGCTGAGGACGAGGACGGAGACGGCGGGGCGCGCCCGGCCGTGCTGCTCGAGGGCGGCGGGCGTGCGGAGGCGGACGTGGTGGTCGGCGCGGACGGCGCACGCAGCGCCGTCCGCGCGGCGCTGCACGGCGACGCGCTGCGTCCCACGGGGGCGACGACGTGGCAGCTGCCGCCCCTGCCCACCGGGACCGCCCTCGACGACGGGGACACCTGCCTCCTGCTCGTCGGGCGGGCCGGGATGCTCGGGGTCAACCCCTGCGGCGACGGCCTGGTGCAGGTGTGGTGGGACGTCCGCCGGACGCCGGCTTCCGGCGCGGGCGAGGAGCGCGCGGGCGGAGCACCCCACGACGACCCCGAGGAGCCGGCGCGCCTGCTGCGCCGCCTCTTCGGCGGCTGGCGCGCGCCCGAGGCGCGTGCGGCCCTGGCTCTCCTGGACGACCCGCGAGCGCGGCTGACCGCCTACGAGCGAGGCACCTACCGGGTCCACCGCCCGTGGGGCCGTGGGCGCGCCACCCTGCTCGGGGACGCGGCCCACGCCGTCCCGCCCGCCCTCGCGCAGGGCACCAACCAGGCCCTCGAGGACGCCGCCGCCCTCGCCCGCGCGCTGCGCCGACCCAG
>NZ_JABEMA010000195.1 GCF_013004605.1 Pseudokineococcus marinus | reverse complement strand
CCCGTCCCGGCCGCGGGGTCCGCTGTCGCGACCGGCGCGGGGGCGCAGGTCGGGCGCCGGGATCTCCTGGTCGTCCACCGCCCCCTGGGCGGCGTGCGCCAGCTGGAGGGCCGCGAGCGCGACCTCCTCGGCGCTGTGGTGCTCCATGAGCGCGTCGAGGACGCCGCGGACCTCCTCGAGGCCGCTGCGGTCGCCGTCGAGGACCTCGGCGACCGAGCGGCGCGTCCCCTGCAGGCGGTGAGCCCTCAGGTCGGCGACGGTCGGCAGCGGCGCCACGGCGATCGGCGCGCCCGCGACCCGCTCGATGACCGAGAGCTGGCGGCGCTCGCGCGGCTCGGCGAGCGTCAGGGCGACGCCCTCGCGGCCGGCGCGGCCGACGCGGCCGATGCGGTGCACGTAGGACTCGGGCGCCGACGGCACGTCGAAGTTGACGACGTGGCTCAGCTGCTCGACGTCGAGGCCGCGCGCGGCCACGTCGGTGGCGATGAGCAGCTGGGCGGCGCCGGCGCGGAGCCGGGAGACCACCTTGTCGCGCTGCTCCTGGCCCATGCCGCCGTGCAGCGCCTCGGCGCGGTAGCCGCGGGCGCCGAGGCGCTCGGTGATCGTGTCGACCTCCTCGCGCGTGCGGCAGAAGACGATGGCCGCCGTCGGCTGCTCGAGGTCGAGGATGCGGCCGAGGGCCGCGACCTTGTGCGGGCGGCCGACGACGTACGCCGTCTGGCGCACGAGGGGCGCCTCGCCCTCGGCCGCGCGCTTCTTCGCGATCCGGATGCGGACGGGCTCGCGCAGGTGCTGGCGGGCGATCCGGTCGATGCGCGGCGGCATCGTGGCGGAGAAGAGCACGGTCTGACGCTCCGCCGGCGCCGCCGAGAGGATCTCCTCGATGTCCTCGGCGAAGCCCATGTCGAGCATCTCGTCGGCCTCGTCCAGGACGACGGTCTGCAGGTGGGCCAGCGGCAGGGTGCCGCGGCCGATGTGGTCGAGCGCGCGGCCCGGCGTGGCGACGACGACGTCGACGCCCCGCTCGAGCTCGCGCAGCTGGCGGCCGATCGGCGTGCCGCCGTAGACGGCGAGGACGCGGGCGCCCAGCTGCTTGCCGTAGGTGCTGATGGCCTCGGAGACCTGGAGCGCGAGCTCGCGGGTGGGCACGAGGACGAGGCCGACGGGGCGGCGCCCGCCACCGGCGGGGACCTTCTCCAGCAGCGGCAGCGCGAAGGCGGCCGTCTTGCCGGTGCCCGTGGCGGCCTGGCCGAGCAGGTCGTGGCCGGCCAGGAGCGGGCGGATCGACTCCGCCTGGATGGGCGTGGGCTCCTCGTAGCCGAGGCCGTCGAGGGCGCGCAGCACCTCGGCGCGCAGGCCGAGGTCGGCGAAGGTCGGGCCGGCGGGCTCGTCGGCGTCGTCCTCGGGAGCGGCGTCGTCCGCGTGGTCGGACGCCTCCGCGGGGGCGTCCTCGCCGCGGCCCTGGGCGGGGACGTCGGCGCGGGGCGGTCCCTCGACGGTGTCGGTGCCCGAGGTGGCGGTGTCGGTGGTGCTCGTGTCGGTGGTGGCCTCGGCGTCCGCGGTCTCGCGGTCGAGGGCAGGGGCGGTCACGGCAGGGGTCTCCTCGCGGTGGGGTCGGCGCGGCGTCGCGCCTGTCGGCAGGTCGCAGCCGGACTCGGTGGCTGCTGCGGAGGGGACCTGTCGGCCGTGGACCCTGTGGAGATCGCCAGCGGTTGTCACGTGCTCCTGCCCGCTCGTCGCGGGCTCACCTGCGCTGCTCGACCTGCGTCGGCCCCGTCCGGGCGCCCAGGGCGCCCGCTCCTCCGTCAGGCACAAGTGTGACGCACGCGCGGGCATTCCCCGACCACGGGTCGCGCCTCCCACCCGGCCGGCCCGCACCCCCGGCACCTCGTCGACACGTCGCTGCTCCGAGGGACGCCCCTCCGGCACTCTGACGACGACGTGCGGTCGGGGAGCCTCGGGGACGGCGAGGTGACGACGAGGTGCGCTGGAGAGGCGGACTCAGGTCGCCGGGGTGGCGTCCCGCGTCTCGGCCGGGCCGGCGGGCGCGCCGTACCGGGCGACGAGCTCGCGCTTGAGGACCTTCCCGCTCGGGCCGAGGGGCAGGTCGTCGACCACCTCGATGCGGCGCGGGTACTTGTACGCCGCGATCTGGTCGGCGGCGTACTCGCGCAGCGCGTCGGCCGTCGTCGTCGCGCCCTCGACGAGGACGACGGCGGCCGCGACCTCCTCGCCGTGCCGCTCGTCGGCGACGCCGAACACCGCCACCCGGGCGACGTCGGGGTGCGCGGCGAGCACCTCCTCGACCTCGCGCGGGTACACGTTGTAGCCGTTGCGCAGGATCATGTCCTTGGTGCGGTCGACGATCGTGACGTAGTCGTCGTCGTCCTTCGTGCCGAGGTCGCCCGTGCGGAACCAGCCGTCGACGACGGCGGCCGCCGTGTCGTCCGGCCGCCCGAGGTAGCCCTTCATGAGGTTGTGCCCGCGGACGACGAGCTCGCCCATCTCCCCGCGCGGCAGCAGCTCGACCCGGTCGGGCACGTCGTGGCGGGCGACCTCGACCTCCACGCCCCAGATCGGCACGCCCACCGTGCCGGGGCGGGGCGGGCGGCCCACGGGGTTGAAGGTCGCGACGGGCGAGGTCTCGGTGAGGCCGTACCCCTCGTGGACCTCGACCCCGAAGACGTCGCGGACGCGGTCGATCACCGCGACGGGGATGGCCGCCCCGCCCGAGACGCCGTACTTCAGCGGCGGCCTCCGGTCGTCCTTGCCGGCGGCCTCGAGGAAGGCCATGTACATCGTCGGGACGCCCATGACGACGGTGCAGCCGTGCTCGACCATGAGCGAGAGCGCCGTCGCCCCGTCGAACTTCGGCACCAGGACGAGCGTCGCGCCCGCGCGGAAGGTCGTGTTCATGGCGCACGTCTGACCGAAGGTGTGGAACAGCGGCAGGCACCCGAGCACGACGTCGTCCACGCCCATGCGGAAGGTGTCGAGCAGCGAGGTCTCGACCTGCGCGACCAGCGCCATGTGGCAGCCCTCTGCGCCCTTGGGACGGCCGGTGGTGCCGCTCGTGTAGAGGATCGTCGCGGTGTCGTCGGGCTGGCGCGGCTCGACGGCGGTGATCGGCTCCGCCGCCGCGGCCAGCTCCTCGAGCCGCTCGACGCCGTGCTCGGCGGCCAGCTCGGCCGGCGCGAGGACGGTGACGACGTCGACCCCGGCGGCGCGCGCGCCCCGCAGGCCCTGCGCCATGAGGGGGGCTGCGCACACGAGCAGCGAGGCCTCGCTGTCCTCGAGGACGTACTGGATCTCCGGCCCCTGGAGCAGGGCGTGCACGGGGACGACGACGCCGCCCAGCGCCAGGACGGCGTAGTAGGCCCGCGGGAAGTCGGCGACGTTGGGCAGCAGCAGCGCCACCCGCGTCCCCGGGCCGACGCCCTTCGCACGCAGGGCGCCGGCGACGGCGCGCGTCTGGTCCCAGAGCTCGCGGTAGGTGATCCGCTGGTCGCCCACGACGACGGCCGTGCGGTCGGCGTGCCGGACCGCGGACTCGGCGAGGATGGTGGCGACGGACAGCGTGGCGAAGCCCTGCATGGGTGTGCTCCCGGGTCCCGGGACCGCGCCGTCGCGGCCCCCCGTGCCCGGCACAGTAGGCGCGCCCCCGGGCGGCGGCCAGGGCCCACCGGCCGCCTCCCCCGGTCGTGGCAGGACGTCGGGTCGGTGGCGCTGGTCGTGGTCGCCACGGCCGACGGGCGTCCCTCCGTGGCGGGCCTGGCCCTCGTCGGCGTCGGGCTGGTGAGCGGCGTCCCCGCGCTGGCCGACCTGCGCCGGTCGCGCCGACGCTGAGGGCAGCGCGCTGCCGGCGGGGAGGACTGACCACACCGGACGGAGCGTCACCGCAGGTCAGAGGACTGCGACCGCTCGTGCTCGGGACCTGGTCCACCCCGTCGGCGCTCCCACCCGGCAGGCCCGCGTCACGGCGCCCGTGCACCGGTGGCCAGCGGCCTCGTGGTCGGCGCCCACGTGGTCGATCTAGCGTGCGGGCATGAGCGACCCCGGCGCGGCCCCGCAGAACACGACCTTCCCCCGCCCCGGCGGCGAGGAGGGGCACGGCTACCTCGAGCTGCCGCCGTCGGGCCGCGGCCCCGGCCTCGTCGTCGTGCAGGAGTGGTGGGGCCTCACCGAGCACATCGCCGACCTCGTGCGCCGCTTCGCCGCCGAGGGGTTCGTCGCCCTGGCGCCCGACCTCTACGGCGGGCGCACGACGCACGACGGCGAGGAGGCGATGCGCCTCATGCAGGAGCTGCCCGTCGACCGGGCGGCCCGGGACCTCGCCGGGGCGGTCGACCTGCTCCTCGGCCACGAGGCCGTCACGAGCAGCACGGTCGGCGTCGCGGGCTTCTGCATGGGCGGGGCCTTCGCGCTGACGCTGGCCGCCCAGCAGGGCGAGCGCGTCGGCGCCGTGACGCCCTTCTACGGGCTGCCGGACCCCGAGGGCACCGACTGGTCGGGCGTGCGCGCCGCCGTGCAGGGCCACTACGCGCGGGAGGACCGCATCGACCTCGACGTCGTCGGGCGGGTCTTCGACGACCTGCGCGAGCGGCTCGACGCCCCCGTCGAGCTGCACGTCTACGAGGCGCAGCACGCCTTCGTCAACGACACCGGCCCCGCCTACGACGCCGACGCGGCCGCGCTGGCGTGGGGTCGCGCCACGGCCTTCCTCCGCGAGCACGTGCGCTGAGGGCGCCCCGGCGGCGGGGCGGCGCCCCGCCGCCGCGCGGAGGGGGCACAGTGGTGGGGTGAGCGCCCCGTCCGTCGTCCGCCCCGACGCCGACCCCGGTCTCCCGGACGGCGCCGAGGACGGCGTCGCGGCGCTGCGGGCGGCCGGCCTGCTGGGTGCGCAGGACGAGGGCGCGGAGGAGGCGACGGCCGAGGGCGTCGCGCCCGACGCCCCGCTCCTGCTCGCCGTCGACGGCAACAGCCTCCTGCACCGCGCGCACCACGCCCACGCCGCGGGGCAGCACCGCGACGCCGCCGGCCGACCGGTCTGGGCGCTGCGGGGCGTCGTCTCCCTCATCGCGAGCGCCGCGGCCCGCCTGACGCCGGACGCGCTCGTGGTCGGCTTCGACTGCGCGCGGACGTCGGTGCGCCGCGCCGAGCACCCGGCGTACAAGGCCCACCGCCCCGAGAAGCACCCCGACCTGCGCGCCCAGCTCGACGACGCCCCGGCGCTGCTCGCCGAGGCCGGGCTGCCCGTCGTCGTCGCCGAGGGGTTCGAGGCCGACGACGTCCTCTGCTCGGCCGCCGAGCTCGCCCGGCGCAGCGGCTGGCGGTGCACGGCCGTGACGAGCGACCGCGACTCCTTCGCCCTCGTCGACGCCTCGACGTCGGTGCTGCGGGTGCTCAACGGCGGGATCGGGGGCTCGCCGGTCCTCACCCCGCGGACGCTGCCGCTCGTCACGGGCGTGCGCGCCGGCCAGTACCGCTGCCTGGCGGCCCTGCGCGGCGACACCTCGGACAACCTCCCCGGCGCGCTCGGCATCGGCCCGAAGACGGCCGCCCGCCTGCTCGCCGCCTTCGACAGCGTCGACGACGTCTACGCCGCGCTCGACGACGGGCGCGAGGCCGAGGTGCGGGACGTCGTCGGCCCGGGCGTCGTCGGCCGGCTGCGCACGCCCGAGGCGCGGGCCAACGTCGCCCGCAACCAGCGGCTCATGGCGATGCGCGACGACCTCGCCCTGCCCGACCTCGACGCGCTGCGCCTGCCCCTCGACCTCACCCGGGTGCAGGCCGCGCTCGGGGCGCGCGACGTGCGCCTCGGCCCGTCGCTCTGGGCGCTCGTCGGCGGCGCCCCGCCCGCCGACCGGTACTCCCCCCTGCCGTCGTGGGTCGACGAGGCGCCGCTGCCCGACGGGCCGCCGGACGACGGCGCCGGGGCGCCCGTGGACACCGTCGCCGGGGCGCCCGAGGACACCG
>NZ_JABEMA010000194.1 GCF_013004605.1 Pseudokineococcus marinus | reverse complement strand
CGCCGCGGCGGACCCGCGCGCCGACGGCCGTCCGCGCCGCGCCCGGCACGGCGCCCGGGCCTCGGGCCCGCTCAGCGGGTCGGCGCTGTCCCCGAGCACCTGGGTCCAGGCCGTCGGCGCCGTGCGCGACCTGGCGGGCCGCCGGTGAGCGCGCTCCTCGCGGGCCGCGCCCGCGCCCTCGTCCTCGCCGCCGCCCTCGTGGGTCTCGCGCTCGTCCTGCTCGTGCTCAGCGCGCCGGGCGCCGCGGCGGCCGGCGCCGAGGGCCTCACCGAGGGGCCGGGCGTGTCGGTCGACGTCCAGGGCGTCGACGGCAAGCCGAGCAGCGCCCTCGTCATCCTCCTCGGCATCACGGTCCTGTCCGTGGCGCCGGCCCTGCTCCTCATGATGACGAGCTTCACGAAGATCTTCGTGGTGCTCTCCATCACGCGGAACGCGCTGGGGCTCACCGCAGCCCCGCCGAACCAGGTCCTCGCGGGCCTCGCGCTGTTCCTCAGCCTCTTCGTCATGGCGCCGGTGCTCGCGCAGGTCAACGACCTCGGCGTGCAGCCCTTCCTCGACGGCAGCCTCGACCAGCAGCAGGCGCTCGAGGCCGGCGTCGCGCCGCTCAAGGACTTCATGCTCGCGCACGTCCGCGCCGACGACCTGGCGCTCGTCACCCGCGCCGCCGACCGGCCGAACCCCGCGACCCCGGCGGACACCCCGCTGCTGACGCTCGTGCCCGCCTTCGTGCTCTCCGAGCTGCGCGCGGCCTTCATCATCGGCTTCGTCATCTACGTGCCGTTCCTCGTCATCGACCTCGTCGTCTCGGCGGCGCTGATGTCGATGGGCATGATGATGCTGCCGCCCGTCACGGTGTCGCTGCCCTTCAAGCTCCTCCTCTTCGTCCTCGTCGACGGCTGGGGCCTCGTCATCACGGCCGTCATCGGCAGCTACGGGACGGGGGGCTGATGGACGACGTCGCCGTCCTCCAGGTCGCCGTCCAGGCGATGACGGTGGCCGCCAAGATCGCGGCCCCGATGCTCCTCACGGCCCTCTGCGTGGGCTTCGTCATCTCCCTCTTCCAGTCCGTCACCCAGATCCAGGAGGTGACGCTGAGCTTCGTGCCCAAGGCCATCGCGGTCGGCATCGCCCTCATGGTCTGCGGCCGCTGGATGATCATCGAGATGGTCAGCTTCACCACCGAGCTCTACGGCCAGATCCCCGGCCTCGTCTCCGGGACCGGCTGAGCCGGTGGAGCTCTCGCTGCCGCTCGACGAGGTCGTCGCCACCGCGCTGGCCAGCCTGCGGGTCCTCGGCTGGCTCCTGCTGGCCCCGCCCTTCGCCTACAAGGGCTTCCCGGGGCAGGTGAAGGCGCTGCTCGCGCTCGCGCTGGCCCTCGTCGTCCAGCCCGACGTCTCGGCGCTCGTCGCCACCGGGCTGAGCGCCGTCGCGCTGCTCGTGGCGGCCACGCAGGAGCTCGTCATCGGCACCGCCCTGGGGTGGCTCTGCTACCTCGTCTTCGCGGCCGTGCAGAGCGCCGGCGACCTGCTGGACGTCTTCGGCGGGTTCCAGCTGGCGCAGGGCTACGACCCGCTCATGCAGAGCGGCTCGTCGATCCTCGGCAAGGTCCACCAGCTGCTCGCGCTCGCGCTGCTCTTCGCCAGCGGCGCCCACCTCGTCGTCCTCGACGGCCTGCTGCGCACCTTCGACGTGCTGCCCGTCGGGCAGGCGATCGACCTCTCCACCGTCGCGCGGGTGGCCACCGAGGGGATCGGCGGCCTGATGCTCGCCGCCCTGCAGATCGCCGGGCCGCTCATCGCCGTCCTGTTCCTCACCGACGTGGGCCTCGGCCTGCTGACGCGCGTCGCGCCGCAGCTCAACGCCTTCTCGCTCGGGTTCCCGCTGAAGATCCTCGTGACGCTCGTCCTCGTCGGCCTCACGGCGACGCTGCTGCCCGACGTCGTCCGCACGCTCGCCGACCAGATGGCCGAGACGGTCATGGGCACGGCGCGCGCGAGCGGGAGGGGGTGACCCATGGCAGGAGGTGACTCCGGGGAGAAGACCGAGCAGCCCACCGAGAAGCGCCTCAAGGAGGCGCGCGCCGAGGGGCGGGTCGCCCGCTCGCCCGACGTCGGCGCCTGGCTCGGCATGGCCGCCGCCGGCGCGCTGCTGCCGATGACCGTCACCCGCGGGTGGGAGGCGGCGCAGACCTCCCTGCAGCACGTGCGGGACGTCGCGGCGACGCCGGACCCGGAGCTCGCCGTCGCGGCGCTCTCGGAGGGGCTGCGCTCGATCGCGCTCGTCATGGCGCCGCTCGCCGCCGTCACCGTCGTCGTCGCCATCGGCGCGGCGGCCGCGCAGGGCGGCCTGCACCCGGCGACGAAGAACTTCAAGCCGCAGTTCTCCAAGCTCAGCCCCAAGCAGGGCCTGACCCGCATCCTCGGGCCGCAGGCCTGGTGGGAGGCCTGCAAGATCCTCCTCAAGACCGCGGTGCTCGGCGTCGTCCTGTGGCTGGCCGTCAAGGGCCTCACGCCGGTCCTCGTCGGTGCCGGCTCCCTGCCGCTCGGCGCGACCGTGGACGCCGTCGGCGGCGGCACGGCGACCCTCATCCGCACCGCCGTCGTCGCGGGGCTCGCGCTCGCGATCGCCGACTACCTCGTGGTGCGGAAGCGGACCCTCAAGGGCGTGCGCATGACCCGCAAGGAGGTCATGGACGAGCACAAGCAGTCCGAGGGCGACCCCCAGCTCAAGGGGGCCATCCGGTCCAAGCAGCTCGCCATGAGCCGCAACCGGATGATGGCCGAGATCGCCACCGCCGACGTCGTCCTCCTCAACCCCACGCACGTCGCTGTGGCGCTGCGCTACGAGCCCGGGAAGGGCGCCCCGCGCGTCGTCGCCAAGGGCGCGGGCGCGGTCGCGGCCAAGATCCGCGAGCGCGCGGCCGAGCACCGCGTGCCGATGGTCGAGGACGTGCCGCTCGCCCGCGCCCTCCACGGCGCCTGCGCGCTCGGGCAGGAGGTGCCCGCCGAGCTCTTCACCGCCGTGGCCCGCGTCCTCGCCTTCGTCATGCGGCTGCGCAGCCGCGGTGCCGCCGCCGGCCGCCACCGCATGCCCGCGGTGCCCGCGGGCGCCTGACGGGCCGAGGCCGGCAGGGGCGTCCCGGTGAGGGCGCCGCGCCGGGCTCAGGTCGGGGCGCGGGCGTGCCGACGAGGACGGAGAGGCCCTCCTCCCCGCGCCCGAGCCCAGGTGCGCGGACGCGTGCACGAGCCCGCTGCACGAGCCCCGAGCACCAGCCCCTGGAGCCCCGATGACGACCCCGCCGCCCGTCCGCCGCCACCTCCTGCGCGACCGGAGCCTCGTCCAGAAGATCGCGGCGGCGACGGCCCTGCCGTGCGTGGGCCTCGTCGTGGTCGCCGGCGTGGCCGTCGTCGCCCTCGACGACGTCCGCAGCGGCACCGCCTCCGTGCGCGAGCGCAACCTCGCCGCGCTGGACGCGGTCTACGACGCGCGGGGCCAGTACCTCCAGGAGCGGGTCCTCGCGCGTGACGTCCTCCTGCAGCCGGCGACCGCCGAGGCGAGCGTCGCGAGGATCGACGAGAGCGCCGAGCGCATCACGCAGGACATGGCCGACTACGTGGGCGTCGCGGCCGAGGAGGACGCCGCCCGCGAGCTCGCCAGCGCCCTCGACGCCTACGGCCGCGTGCTGGTGGACGAGGTCGTCCCAGCCGCCAGGACGGGCGAGCAGGCGGCGCTCATGACCGCCATCGAAGGGACGAGCCAGGAGGTGGCGGACCTCGACGCCGCGTTCGAGCGCGCCATCGCCTCCGAGCGCGCGGCCGCGCAGGAGCGGGTGGACGCGGCAGCGGCGACGGCGCGCAGCACGGCGCTGGTGCTCGTCGTCCTCGCCCTCGTCGCCCTCCTCCTGGGGGTCGTCGTGGCCGCGGCCGTCGTGCGCGGCATGCGGCGCACGCTCGACGAGGTCGGCCGCGTCCTGTCCGCCATGGCCGCCGGCGACCTCACCCAGCGGCCGCGCGTCGAGCGCGACGACGAGCTCGGGCGGATGGCGCGCTCGCTCGAGGTCGCGCAGGACGCCGTCGCGGGCGTCGTCCGCGACGTCAGCGCGGGCGCCGGCACGCTCGCGGCCGCCGCGGACCAGCTCTCGGCCAGCTCCCGCTCCATCGCCGGGTCGGCCGAGGAGACCTCCGCCCGGTCCTCCCAGGTGTCCGCCGCGGCGTCCGAGGTCTCCCGGACCGTCCAGACCGTGGCGTCCGGCTCCGAGGAGATGGGCGCGTCGATCCGCGAGATCGCCACGACGGCCGGCAGCGCCGCGGCCGTGACCCAGCACGCCGTCGAGGTGGCCGCGCGCACCTCCGAGCTCGTCACCCGGCTCGGGGCCTCCTCCGAGGAGATCGGCAAGGTCGTCAAGGTCATCACGACCATCGCCGAGCAGACGAACCTCCTGGCGCTCAACGCGACCATCGAGGCGGCCCGCGCCGGCGAGGCGGGGCGCGGCTTCGCTGTCGTCGCCAACGAGGTGAAGGACCTGGCTCAGGAGACGGCGCGCGCGACGGGCGGCATCACGGCCCGGGTGGCGGCCATCCAGGCGGACACCGAGGCGGCCGTCGCCGCCATCGCCGAGATCAGCGGCGTCGTCGACCAGGTCAACGGCTACCAGGGGACCATCGCCTCCGCCGTCGAGGAGCAGTCCGCCACCACCGCGGAGATGAGCCGCGGCGTCTCCTCCGCCGCGTCCGGCGCCGGCGACATCGCCAGCACGATCGCGGGCGTGGCCGCCGCCGCCGGCGCCACCCGCGCCGGCGTCGCCGAGTCGCTCGGCGCGGCGACCGAGCTGAGCGAGCTGTCCGGGCGCCTGCGCACGCTCGTGGGGCGCTTCACGGTCTGAGCCGACCACCACCGGGCGGGCCCACCGCCGCACGAGACCCGGGTCCCCGGGCGAGCAGGGGCCCTGCTCGGCGTCCCGCGAGCGCAGGCCCCATGATGGTGCCGTGCGGGTCGCGCTCGTCTCCGAGGTCTGGGCCCCCGAGGTCGACGGCCTCGTCACGCGCCTGGAGAGCACGGTCGCCGAGCTGCGGCGCGCGGGCCACGAGGTGCTCGTCGTCGCCCCGACCACCGGGACGGCGGTCCCCGGCGTGCGCGAGCGCCGCACCCGCGGGGTCAGCGTCCCCTTCCTCTACGGCGGGCGGCGCTGGGCGCTGCCCGACGGCGTCGTCGCGCGGGCCGTGCGCGCCTTCGCCCCCGACGTCGTCCACGTGGTCAACCCCGTGCTCATGGGGGTGGCGGCGGCCCGGTGGGCGGCGCCGCGCCACCCCCTCGTCGTCAGCTACCACACCGACGTCGCGACGTACGCCGGCCACTACCACCTCGGGGCCTTCGAGGGGTTCGTCCACGCCTCGATGCGCTGGACCTACCGCCGCGCCGACGTCCGCCTGGCCACCTCCCCGGTCGGCCGCGGGCACCTCGCGGAGATCGGCGTCCACGACGTCGACCTCTGGGAGCGCGGCGTCGACACCTCGGCCTTCCGGCCGGACCGCGACGGCGCGCGGCTGCGCCGACGGCTCGGCCCGGACCCGGACCTCCCCGTGGCGCTCCACGTGGGCCGCGTCGCCAGCGAGAAGGGCTGCGACCGCCTCGTGCCGCTGGCGCAGGAGGACCCGCCGGTGCAGCTGGCGCTCGTGGGGGAGGGGCCCGACCGCGCCCGCCTCGAGCGGACGCTCGCGGGGCGCCGCGCCGTCTTCACCGGGGTCCTGCGCGGCGACGACCTGGCCGACGCCTACGCCGCCGCGGACGCGCTCGTCTTCGCCTCGGAGACGGACACGCTCGGCCTCGTCCTCCTCGAGGCGATGGCCTGCGGCCTGCCCGTCGTGGCGCTCGACACGAGCACCGCCCGCCAGACGACCGCCGGCTACGCCGCGGTGCGCCTCGTGCCGCCCGGCGCCGACGGCGCGGCCTGGAACCGCG